>CAMUFS010000039.1 GCA_947088195.1 uncultured Clostridia bacterium | reverse complement strand
GGATTCTATTCCTTATTTATAATTGATAATAAAGCTGCTCATAACGCTTTGCTGAGCTATTCCACGAAAAATCTGCCGCCATAGCACGATCAATCAGTTTATTCCATTCCCTTTTATTTTCATAGTAAATATGCTTCGCATATCGAATAATGTTCAACATCTCATGTGCATTATAATTCATGAACGAGAAGCCCGTTCCTCTGCTTTCATATTCATTGTAAGGTTCCACTGTATCCTTTAAGCCACCTGTCTCACGCACAATCGGCACGGTTCCGTAACGCAGACTCATCAACTGACTTAAACCACATGGCTCAAATAAAGAAGGCATTAAAAATGCATCACAGGAAGCATAAATCTTGTGTGACAGTTCCTCCGAATAATAGATATTCGCTGAAACACGATTGTTATACTTCCAATCATAATGCCGGAATAAATTCTCATAGCGCGCCTCACCAGTTCCCAAAACCACGAGCTGTACATCATCGCTACAGATCTCCTCCATCACACACTCAATTAAATCAAAACCTTTTTGATCTGTGAGCCTTGATACAATTCCTATCATAAACTTTCTGTCATCTTGCTCAAGTCCCAACTGCTTTTGTAGCTCTCTCTTGTTCTTAATTTTTTCTTTTCGGAAAGTTCTTGCATCGTAATTTGCAAAAATATAAGGATCTGTCGCCGGATTATATACCTCATAATCAATGCCATTCACAATTCCCATCAGATTATTGGATCTCGCTGACATCAATCCATCCAGTCCTTCACCGTAAAACGGCGTCTTAATCTCTTCCGCATAGGTATCACTCACGGTCGTCACATAATCTGCATATACGATTCCACCCTTTAACAGATTTGCATCCTTATAAGACTCCAGCTTATCCGGTGTGAAATAGTACGCTGGCAAGCCTGCAATATCCTTAACCGTCTTAATATCCCATATTCCCTGAAATTTCAGATTATGAATTGTCATAATCGACTTCATATTCCAGTAAAATTCTCCCTCCCGGAATTTGTCCTTCATATAAACTGGAATCAATCCTGTCTGCCAATCATGACAGTGAACGATATCCGGTTTAAAACCAATTACCGGCAAAGCTGAGAGAACCGCTCTAGAGAAAAAGGCAAATCGCTCTATATCCCACTTTGTACTTCCACTATACGGCTTATCTCCGCTAAAATAATACTCATTATCAATAAAATAAAAAATAATTCCTTCGTATTCCAGCTCAAAAATACCGACATACTGCTTTCTCCATGCCAAATCCATATAGAAATGATCCCGGTATGTCATCATATTTTTCCAATTTTCAGCCATGCACATATACTTGGGAAGAATTACTCGAACGTCAAACTCATTCTTGTCGAAGTATTTCGGCAAAGATCCCGCAACGTCTGCCAATCCCCCAGTCTTTATAAATGGCACTGCCTCCGAAGCTGCAAATAATACTTTCTTCATCTCGCTAACCTCCCGCGTTTTCCTTAACTCTTTAGTAGATTGTACCACAAAACTGTTTTGATGTCTATGGCAGCGAAATGATTTTCTTTTCTTTCCTTGTATTTCACCTTCCACTTTCCTGCTCCAGACGTATCTTGTCCGCAATCAGTGCAATAAATTCAGAGTTTGTCGGTTTTCCTTTCCCATTGTTGACAGTATAACTAAAAAGCTCATCTATCGTATCAATCTTTCCTCTTGACCATGCCACCTCTATGGCATGTCGTATGGCACGCTCCACTCGGCTCGATGTTGTATGATTTTTCTTTGCAATATTAGGATAAAGAAGCTTTGTGATGGAATTTAGCATCTCAGCATCTGCCACTGACATCATAATCGCATCTCTAAGATACTGATACCCCTTAATATGTGCTGGTATTCCAATTTCATGTATCATATCTGTCACTGTGCTTTCCAGAGAACGCTCCTCTTTCTTAAGGCGCTGTCCATAGGAAAGCACACGCTTTGTATCCGATCGGTGTTGTCTTTTGTCCTTAATGTACTGAAGCTGTTTTAAAACTGCATCATTATCAAATGGCTTTCTAATATAATAATGTGCTCCAAGACCAAACGCATCCTCCGTAATATCGTCCTGACCTATTGCCGTGATAATAATAAACTTTGGAACCTTTCGGATGGTGTCATCCTTTTTCACCCGCTCCATCACGCTCATTCCATCCAGCTTCGGCATAATTAGATCCAAAAGAACCACATCTGGTTCCTTTTCCTTAATTATGTCATATACATCTTCCCCATTTGTTGCTCGCCCCACCACCTCAATTTCACTATCGAGCCGACAGACATCTTCTAAAAGCTTAACCACCGCCTCGTTGTCATCCGCAAGCGCAACATTTAGCTTTTCCATAGCCCTCTCTCCTTTATAAATACCTTCCCCATATATGTCACATTATATCTATAAAACAGGAATGTCGCAACTTATTTTTATCCAAATAATCCTTCCTGTATCGACATTTTTAGACATCATCCCCTAATCCAATTTGGGCCATCCTCCGTGTAGAGATAATGAACAAGCTGGTCATAGGCCGTGCTTCTGGGAAGATTATATAGTCTGCAAACCTGCGTCAAAGTCATCTCTCTTCTCTGCCATTTTCTCACCACAACCGCAAAATTCTCCGGCAACTGCGTTCTTGGCCTGCCAAACTGCACACCTCTCTCTCTGGCGGCAACAATTCCCTCCGCCTGTCGCTCCCTAATGGTATTTCTCTCATTTTCTGCCACAAAGCTTAAAACCTGCAAGACAATATCACTGACAAATGTTCCCATCAGATCTTTTCCCCGTCTGGTATCCAAAAGCGGCATATCAAGCACAACAATATCTGCGCCAATCTCCTTTGTTATCGTTCTCCACTGCTCGATAATCTCCTCATAATTGCGCCCCAGCCTGTCGATCGACTTAATATACAAAACTGCATCCTTCTTAAGTGCCCTCAGCATCCGCTTGTATTGCGGCCGCTCAAAATCCTTCCCCGACTGCTTGTCCATGTAAATTTTTTTTTCGGGAACGCCCGCCTCACGCATGGCAATTATCTGTCGATCCTCATTCTGCTCCCTTGAGCTCACCCTCACATATCCAATCTTTGTCTCCTTCATTCTGCGCTATCCTTTCTTATTTATATAATTATTTAAATACTGATGCATTCCCTTCTCTATTCTCAGGGTGCGCAAATAATTATAAAATAACGCAGAAAAAATCCTCCGTCTCAGGGATTTTTTTCCAGACGGAGGATAGGTTTATTCTCTATTCTTCTATATTTTCAACTTTGTTTGCACGTTCTTTGATCTGCTTTTCTTGTACATCTGCAGGCGCCTGCTCATAGCGGCTAAAGCTGTAGGAATAATCTCCCATGCCTCCCGTTATGGAGCGAAGATCCGTCGAGTATCCAATAATCTCAGCCATCGGCACATCTGCCTCAATCACATTAAGCTTGACATTACCTCTGCGCTCAGGATTCATGCCGAGCACTCTTCCTCTTCTCTTATTTAAATCTCCCATAATATCGCCGGTATATTCATCTGGCACCGTCACCTTCAAATTTACAATCGGCTCAAGCAACACAGGGGAAGCCTCCAAAAATCCCTTTTTAAATGCAATCTTTGCCGCGGTCTTAAATGCCATCTCGGAGGAATCCACTGGATGATAAGAACCATCTACCAATGTAGCCTTCACGCCAACTACTGGATAAGCGGCAAGCGGTCCCTTCTGCACTGCCTCCTGTATTCCTTTTTCGACTGCCGGGAAGAAGTTCTTTGGCACAGCTCCACCAAATACTTTTTCCTCAAATACATAAGCCTCCTCCTGATTGCCGGACGGCTCAAACTCAATATGTACATCCCCGTACTGCCCGTGTCCGCCAGACTGCTTTTTATGTCTTCCCTGAACCTTAACCTTCTTGCGGATGGTCTCACGGAATGCTACCTTGGGCTTCGACAATTCTACTTCCACCTTATAGCGATTTAACAACATGCTGACTGCCACCTCAAGCTGCTGATCGCCAATCCCATACAAAAGTGTCTGTCTGTTCTCTGTATCATTCACAGCCTTTAAGGTCAAATCCTCATCCATCAGCTTCGCCAAAGCGCCGGAAATCTTATCTTCATCTCCTTTGTTCTTCGCCTTGTAACGCATATAATTATAAGGAACTGAAATCTCTGGTCTTCCATAAGTAACAGGCTTTGCCTTTGTGGAGAGCGTATCTCCTGTCACTGAATTGGGTAATTTTGCGACTGCCCCGATGTCTCCGGCATGAAGCTCCTTCACCTCGATCGGTGTCTTGCCCTGCATCACATATACCTTTGTAATTTTCTCCTCAGTATCTTTGTCATAATTAAAAATTACGGAATCTGGCTTAAGTACACCAGAGCATACTTTAATTAAAGAATACCTGCCGATAAATGGATCTGCGATCGTCTTAAAAATCTTGGCAGAAAATGACTTATCTTCTTTATAATCCGCCTGAAAGATCCCATTTGTGCGAAGCTCAAGTCCCGCCACTGTTCTCTCTGCAGGAGATGGAAGATAATGCACAATACCCTGAAGCAACATTCTTGCGCCGACACCCGTTAAACCAGAACCAATCAGTACTGGAACCATGCCGCCGTCCCTGACATGAGAGCGGATGGCACCCAGAATCTCATCTGCCGTGAATATCTCCTCGCCTTCCTCTCCGCTCGCATCAAAATACCGCTCCATATAATCTTCACTGGTATCTGCAACCGCCTCAATTAACACATCCCTTGCCTTCTTTAGATTCTCCATCGAATAATCTGGTATCGGGAAGTCCTCATACTTTGTAATATCAATAAAACGTCTGCCCTCCATCTTCACCACATTGACAAATCCGACAAACTTCTCATTCTCTCTAATTGGAAGATGGAACGGCGCAATCTTCTTGCCAAATTTCTCTGTCATATCTGCAAGTGCCTGACGGAAGCTTGCATGATCCAGATCCATATCCGTCACAAACACCATTCTAGGAATGTTGTACTTTTCGCACATCTCCCATGCCTTAACGGTTCCCACTTCCACACCGTTCTTGCCGGATACCACAATAACTGCCGCATCCGCCACACTGACAGCCTCCTCCACTTCACCTACAAAGTCAAAATACCCCGGCGTGTCCAGAACATTGATCTTTGTGTTCTCCCACTCCATAGGAATTACTGAAGTATGTATGGAAAATAATCTCTTGATCTCCTCTTTATCATAGTCGCTGACCGTATTGCCGTCCTCCACTTTTCCCTGACGGTTTACCAGACCAGAAACATATGCCATAGCCTCGACAAGTGTTGTCTTGCCACAGCCACCATGCCCCAGAAATACTACATTGCGCACCTTGCTAGTTGTATACACATTCATGCTCGCATCCTCCAATACCTTGTTATTCGTGTGCTTTGACACATTCCCCGTCCACATAACCTTGCAGGAAAGCGCCATTTTTCAATATGTTTTCGGAATATTTCAACTCTTTCCAGAAGACATATTTCTGGACACAAGTTTGACAAATACTCTCTTATGCGATACAATTTTTTTATATTCTTTTTTGAAAGGAGCTCCCCATGAACGAGGTGACAATCGGCTTTCTTGGGCTTGGTCTTATTGGTGGTTCTATCGCCAAGGGAATCAGGCGGCATCACAAAAATTATACATTAATTGGCTACAATCACAACTATTCCACTGCTCAGACAGCTCTTGAGGAAGGGGTTCTCGACTTTGCTGTCAAGGAAGTGGATGCATCCTTCTCTCGTTGTGATATTATCTATCTGTGTATGCCTGTCTCTTATAATGTAGAATATCTGAAAAAAATCAAGCCATATCTCAAGCCATCCTGCATCCTCACCGATGTGGGAAGCGTGAAAGGCAATATCCACAAAGCCGTCAAAGAGCTTGAGCTGACTCGATATTTTATAGGGGGTCATCCCATGGCGGGTTCTGAGAAAACAGGCTATGCAAACTCCACTGACCATCTTTTGGAAAATGCCTGTTATCCATTGACTCCCTGTGAGGATACCGATCCCGTTTCCCTGCAGCTTCTCAAAGATCTCACCGCGTCCTTGGGTGCCATTCCCTTTGTTCTCTCTGAACAAGAGCACGATTATGCTGTGGCTGCTATCAGCCATCTGCCTCATCTGATCGCCTCTGGATTAGTCAATCTAATCCGCCTTGTGGACTCTAAGGAACAGCTAATGAAAACCATAGCGGCCGGAGGCTTTAAGGACATTACGCGCATCGCCTCCGCCTCACCGGTTATGTGGCAGCAGATCTGCCTTACAAACCGAGATAATATTGTAACCATTATGGATCAATATCTGTCTTATCTCACAGAGATAAAAGACGCCATTGTCAGGGAGGACACCGACTATCTCTATCACTTTTTTGACAGTGGCAGAGAATACCGCAATTCCATTCCCGCTGCCCCTTCTGGGCCAGTAACAAAGGTATACGATCTTTACTGTGATCTTATTGATAAACCGGGAAGCATTGCCAAAGCGGCAACCATACTTGCAGACGCAGGCGTCAGCATCAAAAATATTGGCATAACCCATATACGAGAATATCAAGAGGATGTGCTGCGCATTGAATTTTATACCCAAGAAGATGCCGCGCTCGCTGGCACGGTACTAAAAGAACATAATTATCAGGTGACGCAGCCGTAGAGCGCGTTTATTTAGAAAGGATGCTTATTATGACCACTTCATCTGTCTATGAAGTATCTCCGATCCCCGGACCAGTCTCTCTTTCCTTGTCCGTTCCAGGATCGAAGAGTATTACAAATCGTGCCCTCCTTATGGCTGCACTTGCCGAGGGCACCAGCACCTTATATGGAACCTTATTCTCAGAAGATTCGAGACATTTTCTCTCTTGTCTAAAGGAGCTTGGCTTTCCTGTAGCGATTGATGAAGAAAAAAAGCAAGTCACTGTCACAGGCTTTGGAGGACGTATTCCCAAAAAAGAAGCTTCCATCTACGTGGGCAGTGCTGGAACTGCTGCGCGCTTTTTAACTGCCATGCTTGGTTTGTCAGACGGCGTTTACCACCTCGACGCCTCCAAACAGATGCGCAAGCGTCCCATGAAGCCTCTTTTGGATTCCTTGAGCTCCATCGGTGTTCATGTGGACTATGAAGGCGCTGAAGGATTTTTTCCCTTCACCATCACAGGCTCCTCACACACCAAGCACACCATGGAAGTAGATATTGGAAATAGCAGTCAATTTCTAAGCGCGCTTCTTATGTCTGCTCCCCTAAAACCAGAAGGATTATCCATCACTTTAACGGGAATGACTCACGCGCTCTCTTATGTGAATATTACCATTCGAATGATGGAACAATTTGGCTGTAAGGTATCTTCTCCCACAGAGGGCTCCTACCAGATTCCCGCTGGATCGTCTTATCAGCCACAGCATTATCAAATTGAGCCAGATCTTTCTGCCGCATGTTATTTTTACGCAATGGCTCCTTTGCTTGGCGGAGATGTGTGCGTCAACCATGTACACTTTGATTCTATGCAGGGTGATATTCAGTTTGTGAGGCTGCTAGAGAAATGTGGCTGTTCCTGTGTGGATGGGCCGGATGGTATTACTGTAAGCTGTGCTAGTCCTCGCTCTTATTCGGGAATGGATGTGGATCTGTCAAGCTTTTCGGATCAGTCTATGACACTGGCCGTGCTTGCCCCATTTGCATCCTCTCCCACAATCATCCGAAATATCGCTCATATTCGCCTGCAAGAAAGCGACCGCATCCACGCGATTGTGACAGAGCTCTCTCGCATGGGAATCTGTTGCAGGGAGCTTCCCGACGGCATCTATATAGAGCCTGCGCTGCCAAAGGCAGCATCGATTGAAACGTATGAGGATCATCGCATGGCAATGTCTTTTGCCCTGCTTGGTCTTGTCGTCCCCGGAATAAAAATTCTTAACCCAAATTGTTGCAAAAAAACATTTGAGACATATTTTAAAATGTTGGATCAAATAACTTCGTCGAATTTAGTCTAATTTGCTCGTATTTTGTCTAGCTTATCTATCTTTTTTGACAAAAAACGACATTTTGTCGAAATGTTTGTTTAATCTAACAACTTATGGAGGTATCTATGGAACTTTTAAAAGGTGCTGATGTTATATCTGCCCTCAATGCAAAATTAAAATCAGAGCTGGCAATGTCTTCTTATATTCCACAATTAGCCATTGTCCGTGTCGGTGAAAAACCAGATGATATATCTTATGAGCGAGGTGCCAGCAAGCGCATGGACACTATTGGACTGCGCTGCCGCTCCTATGTTTTTGAAGAGTCCATATCAAATCAAGCTTTTATAGAAGAATTTCAACGTATTAACTCTGATCCCGATGTGGACGGAATTCTTCTACTCCGCCCACTTCCTAAGCATATTGATGAGGCAGCGATTGAAAAACAAATCGATCCACGAAAAGATGTGGATGGCATCAGCCCTTATAATATGGCAAAATTATTTGCAGGAGATGAGACAGGCTTTGCTCCCTGTACCGCCGAAGCAGTTATTGAGATGCTTGATTATGCTAATATCTCTCTCACTGGAAAACGTGTCACCATTGTCGGCAGAAGTCTTGTGGTGGGAAAACCGCTCGCCATGCTCTGCATTAAGCGCAACGCCACTGTCACCGTATGTCACACCAAAACAGTAAATCTCTCCGACACCTGCCAACAGGCAGAGATATTAATTGCCTGTGCTGGACGTGCGCGGATGCTCGATTCCTCCTATATAGGGGAGCAGGCAGTTGTCATTGATGTTGGCATTAATGTCGATCAAGATAACAAGCTCTGTGGTGATGTCGATCTGGATGACATCCGACAGACAGCAGCACTGGCGACACCTGTTCCGGGCGGCGTCGGCACTGTCACCACCTCCGTGCTCGCAAAGCATGTTATGCAGGCAGCAAAAAGGATGGGGAAATAGCCCCATCCTTCTTCTTACTGAATAAAATCAAGTGGATCAATCGGCATCTCGCCATTCATCAGCTTAAGATATAAATGGCTTCCCTCATTGACATAATACTTGCTTGGCTCACTGATATAACCAATAATATCACCCGCCTTCACTTCCTCGCCCATCGATACCTCCAAAGCCTTGAGCTGCCCATATTGCAGAGAATAATCATTGCCCAGAGCCATAGTAATATAATCGCCAATCTCTTCATTGGAGGAGATCTGTGTCACCACACCATCAGCGGCTGCGAGCACTGGGGTATTTACCTCACCCTGAATTAAGATAGCCGGATTATACTTGTACTGCTGCAGAGTATTAAAATACACTGTCGCATCCATACTAAAATCCAAAATAACATTCCCCTGTATTGGCCATGCAAGCTTGGAATCTTCATGGAAGGAAAGCTGCATTGGTGTCACATCCACCGCCTCGGCAGGATCTTGCTCAGGCTCTGGATCCACCTCCGCCATATTCTCCCAATCCGGCTCATCTGTGGCGTCCATCAGATTGGTAATATCCGAGATGGAAGCTGTCTCCTCCTCAGCCAACACTGCATCGCCGGGATAGGTCTCCTCCTCCATAGCCACCTGCTCGCTTTCCCTCTCCTCTTGTAATGTAGTCTCTTTTTCCACCTGCTGCCTTGTCTCTTTTTCTGCCTGTGTTGTTGTCTCCTTGTCAAGCTCTGCCAAAAGCTTTGGATTCGTATCCTTGTTGTCCTTTGCCATATTTACTGCAACTATGCCTGCAACTGCAAAGATTGACATAAGCAGTAGTATTAAAAATGCTTTTTCCTTAATAAATGTAGAAAATTTATTTCTTTTCACCTTCTATCACCTCGATAATAGTCTTACCGAAGTTTCTCTCATTATTCACCGGAAACTGTAATATTTGAATAATAATATGCCAAAATCTCCCGGTAACTTTTTCCTTCCAACGCCATATATTCTGCCCCATGTAAGCTCAGCCCAAGTCCATGTCCAATCCCTTTCGTCAGAATCCTAATTCTTCCCTCATATGCCTCGAAACTAAAGGCAGGCGACCTAAGCCCAAACGCTTCCTGTACCTTGGAGGCCGGAATCCGAACCCCATTCCACACCACAGCCTGTTTATATTCTCCCTCTCTTTCTTCCACCACAAGCCGCTCCATAAATTCTTCCGCAGACGCCTCCTCCATCAACAGAGCTTCTTCTGAACCGGAAGCTTTCAAAAGTCCTGCATAAAACTCTTCTACAGATATGGTGAACAAGGACAAAAAATTTTCTGCCTGAATGTCCCAGCTACTGTCCACACTGGACAAATATGGACAGCCCTTCAAGCTATTTGTCATACCCGCACTTACCTGATGAAAATATGGTTCCACCAATTCCCCTTCGCAGCGCAGCACCTCCCCCTTCGTCTGGCGTATGGCTGTCTGATAACGAGAATATGTATAAGAAAAATCCTCTCCAAACATAACCTCAAGCTCCTCCATCTGATACCGAGGCAAAGAAAGCTGCTCCTCCTCTATCTCCCTCTTATCTTCCATCCGCATACGAACAAAAGTCCGAAGAAGAACCGCCATCGCCTTGTATGCCTCATCCTCATAGGAGACTGGCATATAATAGGCAACCACCCCAGTCAAATATTCTTCCACTGGCATTTTTTCCTGCCCAGATATAATATAATATTCCTCCGAATCACTGTTCCGCTCTGCGACGGCTCCTTCCTCATTCATAATACGTGTAACAAAAGCAGGAAGAAGAATCACAATAAGCAGGAAGCAAAGATTCCGATACAGCCTTCTGCTCATCCTTCCATCTCCTTATCTCACTCTTCCCCACTTAGTGTTTTATGAAGCATCACTGCCAACGGCTCCATTGCATTTTTCACCTCCTGAAGCGTGTTAGTCTGTGCACCTGCTTCCACCAGCAGAGAGCGTGGCCTAAAATGCATATTATAACGATATGCATTGATCATAATGCGCCTACAAAAGCTCGGATAATATGCTTCCGCCTTAAGCTGTAACATTAAACTAAATGCCAGATTATCTTGTATATATGGATTATATAGATAAGAGATCGCTCCTTGAAGTGTCGTCTTGCTAATTCCATTTACAAACATAATCTGTGCCGTTGGTTTACCATTTACCTCTGTCACAAGATGAACCCCCTCATTAACGCCATCTCTATGTAGATCAATAATCACCTCTATCGAAGGATATTGTGCCAATATCGCCTCTATCCCATCCGCCGCATAATTATATGCCTCATTTCTATCAATCGTGCCCTCCATCATATCATATGGTGTTATATCATGATACACGGAATATCCATACTGCTCCCTCAATATAGAAGTCAAATATTCCCCCACTCCAACAATGGTATCCTCCACCACTCCGGGCCTAGAATCTGCAAAAGCCTCACTGTAGTGGGAATGATAAATCAAAATCTGTGGATTTTCACTGTCTAGTGCCAATGTCATATCTTTTTCCAAAAGCTCTTTGGCATTAAGCTCACTGCTGGTGATTGTGGTGATCTGACTGACCACATAAAAATTCCGAATTAAAAAATCATAATCACAGAGCTTGGCAAGCGGATATACATTTCCAGAAATTGACGGTGAAAACACATCCTGCGCCACAGCAGTCTCGTCCTGCACGGCCCCGGTCGTCTCCACAGGAGCCTGCCAGCTTTCTGTCTCCGCCAATGTCTCGGTATTCTCATCATCTTCTACACTCTCCAAATTTTCAGTACCCTGTGTCACCATCTCCAATTCTGAATCTATCCGCTCCACATAATATGGATCTTGTATCCCAGAAGATGATGCATTCTTTTTTCCTGCATATTCCCATGCTGGAACCACTCCCCGAACCAGGCGCACCAGATATTCCATTAATGTCTCTGGTCCTTCCTCCTTCATAATATAAGCAGAAGCCGGAGCTGTCGTCTGAAAAACAGCTCCGGTGACAGAGCGAGTCAATGACTTCCACCACGAAGCTTCCATGCCGAAAAATCCGCCCGCTACAATTCTTATGCCTGCAAATAAAATGAAAGCCCACGCCAGTCCATATATTCCCTTTTTCAGCCACCGCGTCTTTCCCATTTTCCTTCATGCACACCTTTCTTAGGCAGGACAGGCAGAGCTATTGTCCTGTCACTAATATATTCCCCTCTTTCCCGATTCATTACTCGCCCTCCGAAAAAGCTAGATTAATCGCCTCAGAGATGGTATAACTAATGCGTTTTACCGTCTCATCCACGTCCTTTGGCGTGACAAAAAGATTCTTAAGCCTCTCATCCAACAGGCTGTAAATTAATTTTCTCTTTTCCGATTCCTCCATTGTGACAAGAAGCTGCTCCATCGCATCCCCCGCAATCGTCGCAGCATCCACCACCGTAGGCACCCCAATGGCAAGCACTGGCACTCCAAGGCTTTCCTTTGTCAATCCATGCCTGTGATTTCCAACCCCTGATCCGGGATGAATGCCTGTATCTGCAATCTGAATTGTTGTATTCAGCCTCTTTGTACTTCTGGCCGCCAGAGCATCCACCGCTATCACCACCGTAGGCTTTGTCTCCTTCACAATACCTCTGACAATCTCCGCTGTCTCCATACCCGTCTGTGCCATCACCCCTGGTACAATAGCACTGATAAGAAAGCCTTCCTTTTTTAGATGTCTATTAATCCAAAGATTATCTGCAACCAACGGCCCTAACGCATCTGGTGTCACATCCTTATTGCCCAGCCCTACCACCAAAAGAGATTGCTGTTTGGAACGCTCCATTCCTTTGATCAGACGCTTAATCTGCCGAGAGAGCTCCTCTGCAATCTCTCTATGATAATCCTCATCTGCATACAAAAGCTCCGAAGACTCCAATGTAATATAAGTACCCTTCGGCTTGCCAACCACGCGCTCTGCCTCCTTTGTCGTAATACGGACACAGGTGATACGAAGATTCTCCGCCTGTTTATATTCCTCCTCCATCAAGATGCCACTGTCTGCCTCCTCTGTCCCCTTCAGCCCCTCACTCGCTTCCAGAGCAAGATCGGTTCTGCTCTCATAATGAGATGTCATCTGCTTCATATTATTATTTCCCTCACTTCCTCTTAAATTTAATGTCACACTCATCTGCAGCTTTATTTTTTCAAAAAGCTGTAAACAGATATATATCTTACATTTTCTTCAAAAAACAGGAAATTATGTATTGACAAATCTTTTCCTTCTATACTATAATATCTAGGTGTGTGAACATTAGGACGTCCGTGTCCGGCTCTAATGCGAAACATCAAAAAAATATAATATCATTGGAGGTGTACGGATTGGCTAACATCAAATCTGCTAAAAAGAGAATTTTAGTAATTGATAAGAAGACTGCTAGAAATAAAGCGATCAAGTCTAAAGTTAAGACTTATATCAAAAAAGTAGAAGCTGCAATTTCTGCCGGTGACAAGGCTGCTGCACAGGCTGCATTAAACGCTGCTTCTTCTCAGATCAGCAAGGCTGCTTCTAAGGGAATCTATCATAAGAATACGGCTGCAAGAAAGATTTCCCGTCTGGCTCTCGCTGTTAATAAGATTGCATAATTTCAGAATATATAGATAGATAAAGAATCAAATTTCTTTATGCACAAAAACAATCCATGGAGCTTAACCCACTCCATGGATTTTATATTTTATTATATATCAATAAAAAGACTATCCCCTAATGGGTAAAACATCTACAAAACGAAAAGATTGAAATATCTCCTCCGCAATCCCTTGATAATGATGAGAACAAGAAAAATTAATAAATCCCATCAAAACTTTTTCCTCCAGCAGACAGAAAAAAAGCTTATGATATACATTATCTGTCGATGCATGTGTAATCAAATCCAAGCTGGACATCGCATGTGTTCCAACTTCTGTCTCCTTCTCCGCCAAAATCTTAATTCTTGAGCCTGCCTGCTCCAACATCATTCGCACAATTTTAAGAAACTCCCCCATAGATTCTTCTGGAATTTCATGTTCCGTATAGCGAAAGCCAACAAACAAATCCAAATAATCATTCCCCAATACCAGCTTGGGCATATTTGCAAGGGGATAGATCTCTTCTATTGCCTTAGGTGGCAGTTCTTGAAAATCCTTTGGAAGCCACATGGCAACTCTGCCGTCAAAAAGCTCTCTCTCTGCAAATGAAACGGGAACCCCATTCATAAGAATTGTTCCCTCAAAAATAGATGTATTTTCCTGCATTATCTTTCCCACATTTCTATATATAATATTACTATATTTTT
>CAMUFS010000038.1 GCA_947088195.1 uncultured Clostridia bacterium | reverse complement strand
TCGAACATGATTCTCCTATTACAAATAAGCGATAACTATATTTTGTATAAAGTATCGTATCCTAAAAACCCAATACAATTAATGAAAAATGAAATATACAATCAATGGTTGTATTTTCTTTTTAGCTGTGTTATAATAATTTTGAACATAAAATATATATGGCAACTACACTTTTTAGTGTTTGCATATCATGAAACCGCAGCCAGCCTTCTTTATAGGTCATTCCAAAATTTCCCATGGCTTTGCGGTTTCATGTATTTTATTTTCCACTATATTTTATAATTAACAGCTCCACGCCAAGTCTATCATCGATCTTGCCTGTTTTCACTGCTTCCTCTGTTTCCACACATTCTTCTATCGTTTTTTTCAGCTCCTCCTCTATCATCTGCTTTGCCTGTA
Source organism: uncultured Clostridia bacterium (assembly GCA_947088195.1). Lineage (GTDB taxonomy): Bacteria > Bacillota > Clostridia > Lachnospirales > Lachnospiraceae > RGIG8607. The sequence continues at coordinate 14,073 of CAMUFS010000038.1, read as the reverse complement.
AGATATATTTTCCTATCAGAAATCCCGGAAGCTTTGTATATTTTGCTATCTCTGCAGAAGCTTTTCCTTCTCTCGAAAGCTGTTTTATCATTAACAATAAATGATATTCCCGCGCCATTAAAAATAAAATTCGCATGGGCGGCTCCTTTAATGTCAATAATTCATAATAATACTCCAATGCCTTTTTCTGCTTTTTTTCGCTGATCGCATGAATCATATCAAATATCTTTCCTGTGATCTGAACGGAGCATACTGCCTCAATATCTTCCTTTGTGATAATTTCCCTCCCTGCTGTGTAGGCGCTAAGCTTCTGCCATTCCTGATAAATATTTTCCATATCTGTTCCCGTGCGGGAAAGAAAGAAACGCATATCCTCCTCCTTAATTTTCTTTCCTTCCTTTCCCATCATGCCAAGAACCCATGAAATCAGCTTTGCATCTGTCTGCCTTTTTAATTCACAGACATATCCTTTTTCCTTCACAGCTTTATAAAGGCGGTTCCTTTTATCCACCTCCTCTTCCACAAAGAGCAGAATTGTACTTTCTGGTATTTGCTTCACATACTCGGCCATATCCTCATTTGCTGATTTAAAGAATCCAGTATTCTCCATTAAAATCAAGCGATATTCAGAAAAAAACGGCAATGTTTCCGCAACATCAATCACTTCTTTTGTGTGGATGCTCTTCCCCTCATAGGCGTTAAAATTCATGGTATCTCCCTCAGGAAGAATTGCCTGAATCAGTTGGTTCTTATAGCTTCTTTTTAAATAAGTCTCCTCGCCGTACAAAAGATATACGTGCTTAAAATTGCGATTTTTAATATCTGCCTTAATATTTTGCATAATTCTCTCTATGATTCCTCTCTCAAAGCTTTATCGCCTCATCCATCGCAAAAGAATAAAGAATCATCTCCTTCACTGTTTTTCCTGTTATCTGTTCTAGTGCCTGTTTATAACACTCAAACTGTGTGTGGTATCTCTTTTTTAGAAATTCTGCTCCATTTGCCCCCACATAATCTGTTTTATAATCCAGAAGCACAAGCTCATTCTCCTCCTCAAAGAATACATCAATAATTCCTTGAAGCAGCACTAGCTCTGTGCTTTCTGTATCTTTGTAAAATTCCTTTGCCTGCCTTCCTATTACAAATGGCTGTTCTCGAAACAGCCTCCCTTCTTTTTCTGCCAGACGGATTCTTTTTCCTATTGGACTGGAAAATAGCTTCCACAGCTTCCATGCACTTACCTGCCTCCGCTCTGTATCCGTAAGCTGCTTCTCTCGCTCCATCTGATCAAGCTGTGTTTCTATCTCCTCCTTCGTGTCTGTGGCAGACAGACATAAACGCTGCAAAACATTGTGGTACAGCGTTCCTCTGGCAACGCCTCCTTTTTCTGCATCCTTGCTGATAAAGTCTGGCAAAAGTGCTGGCTCCTCAGGAATCAGCATCACCGTCTCCGGCGTTTCCTCTGTCTCTAGCTGCTGACTTCTTCTCTTTATCTCTGACACGGACACTTTTCCGTGAAGTGTCACATCCCATGGGTATGGATAGGAATAACTGAAATTTTCTTCTATCTCTTCGCGCGCGCCAAGATCATAGATCAAATTTTCATCCCATAAAAGCAGCCTTTGATAGCGCTCCTGTTGCTCCTGCTGGCGCATTGCCTCTGCCTCTATCACTTCTGGCACAGTCGTGACAGCAAGATCTATCGATCGGTTTCCCTCACTTCTGCAGGCTGGGACAATCCAATCCAGATAACAGGCTGCCCCGGAAAGCACACCATAAAACAATGGCTCTTCCATCTGATGCGCTGCGTCCGCCTCCCAGCCTGCCAGACATTTCTCAACATCGGTCACTGCTCCTGTCAAAATTAGTTTTTCTTTTGCGCGGGTCATCGCCACATAGAGAACACGAAGCTCCTCCGCCAGATTTTCAAGGCGCAGGCTTCTCTGCAAAATGCGTTTTATCAAGGTTGCTGACCGTGTTCGATTGGTGTAATCCACATAATCTGCGCCAATTCCCAGATCAGGATGCAATATCAGCTTCTCCGTGGTATCCTGCTGATTAAAACGTCTTCCAAGACCAGCAAGAATCACAATCGGAAATTCCAGCCCCTTACTTTTATGAATACTCATAATGCGGATGGCATTCTCATTTTCCCCCGCCTCAGGCGCCTCCCCGTAATCGACCTCATATTTATTTAGCTTTTCAATATAGCGCAGAAACTGAAACAGCCCCCGGTAGCTGGTTGCCTCAAAGGCGTATGCCCTCTCTATCAGCATCTCCAGATTCTGTCGCCTTTTTTGTCCAGACGGCATCGCCATGCTGTAATCTCCATATCCTGTCTCCCTGATAATCAGACGTATTAACTCATGAACAGGCGTGTAGGAAGCTATCTCTCTCATGCGGGCCAACTCATGATAAAAAGAGGAAAGCTTTTCTTCGGCTGAAAATCTCTCTTTTCCCTCTTCCTCCATACATAATGTCACTGCATCCATCAGACATCCCTCTGGATATAAAGCTCGAAGCTCACCAAGCTCAGCTCCCGAAAGTCCTCCAAGAGGCGATCGCAGCACTCCGGCAAGAGGAATATCCTGTCTTGGATTATCGATCACCCTCAGATAATTTAATATGGTCTGCACCTCCACAGCCGTAAAATACCCGCTCTGCGACTGGGCATATGCCGGGATTCCCTCCTCTGTAAGTACTGTTAAAAGGGCATCTGCATAGTTTCCGCCACTTCGCAAGAGAATTACAATATCATAATAACATGCTCTTCGATAACTCGCCGTTTCCTTGTCCCAGACAAGCAGACCTTTTTCACCGGTAAGCTCCCTAATCCTTCCCGCGATCACCTTTGCTTCCAGCTCTCCCGCTGTAAAATCCTGCGTCCGGCTCTCGTCCGCTTTTCTCTCAATCAAACACAGCTCTGTCTTGGTATCCTCTTTCGTCTGTTCCTGCGGCTTTGGCTGAAAAGAGGCCCCCACATAGAGCGCTTCCCTGTCATCGTAACAAATATTTCCCAGTTGCTTTGTCATAATGCGCCGAAATATCTCATTCACACTAGAAAGCACTTCACCGCGGCTCCGAAAATTTTTATGTAGATCAATTCTTCGATACTTTCCGCCGTCCAAAGAATAGCTATTATGTTTTTCCATAAACAATTCTGGCCTTGCCAGACGAAATTTATAGATACTCTGCTTGACATCACCTACCATAAAAATATTTGGTTTTCCCTCCGCCACACCTGAGATGCTGGTGAGGATAATCTCCTGAACCAGATTGCTGTCCTGATACTCATCAATCATAATCTGTGCAAACTGCTCTCTGTACTCCCTCGCTGCCTTTGTGGGAATCCACCTGCCCTCTGTATCCTTTACTGCCAGCAGCTTCAGGGCAATGTGCTCCACATCATGAAAATCAATCATATTTTTTTCTCTTTTTTTTGCCTTATATCTGTCAAGAAACTCGACAGAAAGCTTGATCAACATGCCAAGTGGCTGTTTCGCAGCACATATATCAGAGAGAATATCATGCTCTGTCCGGCTATAAAATTGCTTGATAAGACTTTTTATATCATCCTTTATACTATTCCTCGCCGCTTTTACCTGCGTTCTTTTCTCTGGATCTACAGAATCGGATTTCTTTGAGGACAGCCGATCAAAGCTAAGAGCCTTTAACGCTATGCCAATTTCTGTATACCCCTCTATTTTGCGAAGAGCCATAAGCTTGTCAAGGTCGGAACGCAATGCTTCCTCGTACATAAAGGGACCATCTGGCTCCCTGCAAAGCACAAGGGACTTCTCCAGTCTTCGAATCCAATCCTCATTTAATAGATAAATGTAATTTAGCAGAAATTTGGCGACTTCTGTATGACTCCACTCCTCTATGGACACTGGCTCATACTGGCTAAGGGCTTTCCAAAGCCACTCCTCTGGCTCTGGTCCGCTCATAGAAAATTCATATAGCTTCTCTATCAGATCGATAAGACCTGCATCGCTCTTTCCGGTGGAATAGCTTTCCACAAAATTTATAAATTCCTGACTTCCCTCTTGATAATAATCCTCCAACAATGCTTCCGCCACATCTGACTTCATCAGACGCTGTTCTCCCTCGTCCCCGACGCGAAACGATGGATCGAGATCTGTCTCATCAAAATGCTCCCTCAGCACTCTCATACAAAAGCTGTCAATCGTTGTAATTGGAGCAGTATGTACCAAGGTTGACTGCCTCTGCAGATGCTCATCCTCCGGCGCAAGCTCCATACATTCCTCAATTCTCTGCCCTATTCTCTCGCGCATCTCTGCCGCAGCGGCATTGGTAAAGGTGACAATAAGAAGTCTGTCTATATCGAGAGGATGGTCTTTGTCTGTGATAATAGACAGGATTCTCTCCACCAGAACGGCTGTCTTTCCTGATCCCGCTGCCGCTGACACCAGCAGATTACAATCTCTAGCCTCAATTACCTTCTTCTGTTCCTCCGTCCATGTTGTCGCCATCGCCATCCCCCTTTCTCTCTCTGATCCTTCTTAGAAATTCTTCTCTGCCAAACTCCTTCAACCGCCTGTAATGAAAGCCCGGCTGTGTCTCATCAAACCCGCAAACTGCCCTATAATCACAAAAATCACACGCCGTTTGATTTCCCTTTTCATATGGCAATATCGCAATATTTCCAGCAAGCATCTCTGATCCCATCTCACCCATGCTCTCTCTTACATAATTCATTGTCTGTGCAAATTGATCGGCACTGACAGCCGAAGATTGTCTGGAAAGTGTACCATCCTTATTATAGCTTATGGGAAGCACCTCCGATTTTTTATCAAATTCCTGATCCATCAGGCGGATTACTTCCTCATTGGAATTGACAAGTCCATTCATGCGCAGCTTATCGAGCAGCTCCTTCTCCACTTGCATATTTTCAGAAAGCTCTGTGATGTCCACAACGGGATCCTTAATATTATAATAGAAAATGCCCGCTGGAATTACAAGCTTTCTGGGATTTCTCCGCCCATTTAGCTCCATGGCCGCGTCCAGATAAACTAAAAGCTGAAGCTGAAGCCCATAATATACAGAAGAAAGATCAAAGGTTGCCGATCCAGATTTATAATCAATAATCTTGACATAGACATGATTTTCATCCTCATACAGATCTAATCTGTCAATTCTGCCCTGAAGCCGCATCTCCTTTCCATTCTTAATAGGAATGGTCAGTGCTCTTAAATTGTCCGCCTGTGAAAATGAGATCTCGTAACTCACAGGCTTAAAACGTCCCTTTTTAAGCTGATTTTGCAGCGCCCAGACGGTCCGGTCTGTAATGCGGGTAAGTCTATTGACCAGATATTTATTCCTCGCGCTGGCAGACAAAATACTATTCCCATAGTCTGTCGTCACCTCGTCCACACACTCTGCCACCAATTTCTTTCTCTGCTTCTCTGGCACATCAGCAAATTCTATGCCGAGATCCGAAAGCTTTTTTGAGTAATGTTCCATGGCACTGTGAAACATATTACCCAAATCCATGGACAAAAGCTCATACTCCTCTCTTCTCTTAAGGCGAAGTCCATAAGTAAGAAAATGTGCAAAAGCACATGCTGCATATTGCTCCAGCCTTGTCACACTCTGCACTGGCTGTGGCCCATAGAGCTTTGCTGCCGCTGCCGCTCCTATCTGACTCTCCGCATCTCTTGGAAATGCTGCTTTTATATAATTTCTCACCCTATCTCTAAAATCCTTGTGTGACAAATACCATGAATACAATTCTCCCCATTCCGGGGAAGCTGTTCCCTCAGATATTTTTTGATCTGAGGCATCTCTAAGCCCTTTTAAAAAATACTCCATCGATGCCTCCGGCGTGGTAAGATAGCCAGACACTTGATCTTCCTCCGCCTTTCCCACCCTCAGAGATGGAAATAGCTTCTTTAATGTGCCAGTCAGATAAGAAGGCCGCAGAGCCTTTCCCTCCGCAGAGGTTCTGGCATAGCTTAAAAACAAATACCTTGAAGGCTTTGTGAGATTAAGATAGAGATAGAATTTCTGGATATAGGCATTTTCACGAACAGTGGGAGAAAGTGTTATACGCTGATTCTTTAAAAACTCGCGCTCTGCCTGTGAGAGAATCCCACCTTTGCTGCTGTTTCTTGGAATCAAGCCATCATTTAAGCCCAAGAAAAACAGAGCCTTAATATCCTTTAGACGAGTTCTCTCCATATCACCCACCAAAACCTGATCCAGAGAAGGAGGAATAATACCAACCTTGATCTCTGCAAAGCCAGAGTCCAAAATATCAGACAATTCCCTTCTGTCAATCTCTTCCTCACCAAGCAGTGCCACCACTTTATCAAAAAGCTCCATCACCAGTGCATACGTCTGCCCATATTCCTTGGCAAGTCCGGGCATACCTGCCGTCATAAACTGTTCCTCTCTGTCCGACAGCTTTTTTTGAATCTCATGAGCACGGATAAAATCGTGTAATGCTGTCAATTTCTCCTGAACGGTTGTACGTTTTTCCTTCCAGACAGAGAGCAGAGGCTCTATATCTTCAAATACCTGAACTCGTAGTGTATTGATATATTCCAGCTTGTCAGGCGGAACCTCTCTGGTGCTCCTAGTCCACAGCCTCTCAAAACCGGCGCGGCTGCGTATGCCCAGAGCAAGACAATAATTTTCCAATACGTCAATATCTGTCTCTTTCATCTCCGTAAGCCCTGTTCTCAGATAACGGAACACGCTCTCATAAGAATAACTTTCCTTTATAATCATCAGGGCAGCACGGACAAATTCAATAAATGGATTTCCCATAATAGAATTTTTTCTGTCAAGAAAGCAAGGGATGCCCTGCTTGTCAAACGCTTCTTTTAAAATATCCCCATACTGATCCATATCGGCACTTAGCACAGCAATATCACAGTAACGAAGCCCCTGTCCCTTCACCAAATGCCAGATTCTGCGCGCCACATACTCTGCCTCTCCCATTGGCGTCATTGCCTCTGACAAAGTAATCTCCTGCTGCTTCCCGCTATATACTCGATATGGATAGCGGAACAAATTTCTCTCCAATGCAGCCAATGCTGGTGCCTCTCGGAAACGATACGACTCCTCCATTCTTATAGGAGGAAGCTGCCTTATATATACTTCATCCGCCAGTGCTCCAAGCTTTGCTATTGTTGTTTTACTTAGATGAAACAGCTCCTGCTCTCCGCTGATACGATAAGGATTTTCACTAGCAGGAAGCGTCACTGTCACATAGACCATCTTTGCATACTTGATCAAAAGGCCAAGCAGACGATACTGCACAGGAGTAAACCCTGTAAATCCATCCAAGCAGATCGCGCTGCTCCTTATCAACTCAGATTTCTCTACCACACGGCACAGCACATCCAAAAGCTCTTCCTTTGTCACATAGGTATCTGCCATATACTCCTCAAAGCCTTTTCGGATCACAGCAAGATCAGAAAGCTTCGCTTTTAACATTGGTTTTTTCTCTGAGAGTGCCATCATCTGATCAAGCTCCTCCGGCCCAATCCCATATTGATACAGCTCCGAAAGCATAGATTTAATCTCTGAGATAAAGCCGGGAATATTAAGCTTCGATCCATAAAGAGAAAGATCCTTCTGATACTTTCCCATCATCTTTCTAAGCACCAGATTTTTTCCTGTATCATCCAACACAGGACGCTGTCTTACAGAAAGCTCTTCAAACACTCTGTAGGCAAGCCTGCCGAAGCTGAGCACATCAATATTTATAATTCCATTCTTTGGGTGAAGGCGCACCAGATCCTTCTGCGTCTCCATGGAAAATTGCTCTGGAACTATTATTAGATAATTATTGTGTAGATCTTCCATGGACTCCTTAATAATTCTTTTATAAAGCTGATAGGATTTTCCTGAACCAGAACCTCCCAGAATCAGTTGTAATGCCATACTCCCCTCCTAGCTTCTAGATCACGCTGTCTTTAGAAAAAGGCACTGCCATACGATCTGCCTCTTTCTTTTGTGCGTCCTCCAATGACAAATAGCCATAACTTTTTACCTGTTTTTCAAATATCATCTCATTTAAATTACGCCCCTCTTTTTTCAGCGAAACCACATAACGCCCATAACACAGCAAAGTATCATCCGAATATGTGCCAAGCTCTCCCCGAAGATATGTCTCAGCGGAAGTGTTATAGGGCGTATCTTCACTTGTGCGGATGGAACGCGCCTTAGCGATAACATCAGGATATTTTTCTTGACATTCCAAAAGCCACTCCACCTGAAGCTTAATAATCTCCTCCGTGATTTCCTGTCTCTTGGCATTGTGCTGCACAAGATAAGGCGCAAGCTCCCTGTATTGCTCTGGCGCTGTGCTCTCCATCATCCTCGCATATTTCTCCGCAATTAGATTTCTGCCCTCCGCCTCTGCCTTCTGCAGATCCTTTAGCCAGCCTTGCAAAAGTTCCTTGGAAAAGCAGGAAAACTGCGCTGTTCTCATAATCACAAATGTATCATAATCTTCCTGACAGGATGCGGTTCCTCCCTCATTTTTTGTATTCTGAAAAAACTCCCACTCCAACTCAATAATCTGGTTTATCAGCTCTTCCATTCTTCTCTCCTTCCTCTTTTCCTACCCCTGCATCTCTGGCAAGCATCTTATCACAGGATCTTGTATTTTTGCCATAATACATGGCACATGATTTTCCAAGAATCCATCTGTTCCATCGGTAAGTCCTTGCCTTCGCAGTTCTTCTTTTATCCTGTCACATATCTTCTCTATCCGATCCTTTCGCCTATCCTCCACAGAAATCAGCAGTTGAAACTCCTCCTTCAGATCAGAGAGTATCAAAAGCTTCTCCATCCCCCTGTGCATCCACTTATAAAACGGCATATAGACACGATTCAACAGATATACCATAGAGATACCTGCCCGCACAAATTCATCCAATGCAAGTGCCGCTGCCACCACCTCGCCCCGACGAAGACATCTTGCATAATTATACTGCCCGCTCTGTGCCATTGTCGCCGCTCTAGCTGCAATCTTCTTGATTCGCACATCCTCTGGATAAAAATCCAGCAGCTCCTTTCTCACCGCCGAAAATTCCCCATAAGGATCTTCAAATACAGCTCCATTCGTTGCCATGGCAAGATAAGGCTCCGGCAGAAACAGCCAGTCCATCAACGTATCTGGCGCCTTTGCTCCTCCTATCATCCCCTGATAAAAGCTTTTTGTCTCCAATACACCCACACGCCCGTCACCGTGCGGGGAGATGTCGCGCTTTGAAAACCCCATAAACTCTCCCGGAAGAGCACGGTACCCCTCCGCCATCTCTCTGCCCACCGCGCGGTAGTCCTCCTCGGAAAGCCACAGACAAAAAGACGGACCAAAATCATGATCTCTGGATAATTCATCGTCAAAACCAAAGCACTCCGAACCCTGCCCCACAAGCCCTGCACAGATTCTATCCTTATATTCTGCAAAATTTTTTAGAAGCCATGGCTTCCCAACCTCTCTATAATATGCTTCCGAGAGTGCAAGTCCCTTCATTCTCCTGCCCCCTTATATAATTCTTTTATCTGCGCAGCGTGAGCGAAAAGCGGCTGTGCATCCTCCGTGTAGCCCGCCGTCATACAAATATGGGCACAATTTTCCAGTGCTGCCGCATATGTCAAAGATTCCCCATAACAGCGCCTTATCTCCTCTAACGCCTGTTTATAGATTAAAATGGCATCCAGATATTCTCTCTTTACAAAATGAATTTCTGCCTTTCCTGCAAGCGCCATACCATAATGGGCATCTCGCTCACCCGGCTGTGATTCAAATAAGGAGAGTGCCTGTTCTATGGCCTCCTCCGCTTTTTCTATCTGATTATCTCTCAAGTAATTGATTGTGAGATTCGTAAAGCTAACCGCCCGCTCTATCTCTGTCCCACTCTTCTTTTCCAGAATAGCAAGTGCCATAAAAAGTGCATCAATCGCCTGCGAAAATTCCTCCTTATCGGCATACAGCGAGCTTAGGTTATTATACAAGCTGGCAAGCCGCATATCCTCCGCCTCAAGCTCCTTTTTATAAATCTCTAATACCTTTTTGTACCAATCCTCGGCTTCCTCCAACATACCAAAAGCACGATATACCGTGGCGGCATTTAACCAAGTTGTGCCCTCGTGCACAGTTCCGGCAAGTTCCATGCGACCCGTCAGAGCAATCGCCGCCTCCGCCTCCTTCACAGCCTCACGGCTCCCTACACTGCGGTGATACCCCATGCTTTCATTTAATATGACAAGCAGCGATTCCATATCCTGCGCTTTCTCTGCCTGTTCCTTGCTATCCTTTAGCAATTCTTCGACCCGATCGATCTGTCCCGTGGCAAACAGGCTGTCCAAACGTTCGTAAAACTGGCTAATCTCCATATATCTCCTCACTTCTGCGCCACCTTTGCGCATATGATAGTCTATCTGATGTCCACCTCTCATATTCTGTAATAAAAGCAACAGGGGGACACATTTATGAGTGCTAAAACAAAAATTGTTGTATTCCAGATGAAAGAGCTGATCTATACTGCCATCTTTGTGGTGCTTGGCATTTTATTTATCCTGCTCTTTATCTTCATGTTCCTTCCAAAAGAAAAAGCAGAAAATCCTTCTACAGAAACCACAAGCCCCTATGTGGCGGGTGTGTATACCTCTTCGATCTGTTTTCACGATCAAGCACTTGAAGTGGAGGTAATTGTAGATAAGGATCACATCAATTCTGTCCGGCTGATAAATCTAAATGAGACTGTCACCACCATGTACCCGCTCTTTGAGCCAGTTATGGAGCATATCAGCAACCAGCTTCTTGACGGGCAGTCCATTGATACTGTTACATACTCCGCAGAATCACAATATACCTCTCAAGTCCTGCTTGAATCCATACGCCTCGCACTCAAAAAAGCAGAGGCTCTCTGATCTATCCTTATCACAAAAGCTCTTGAAGCCATAGTCCTGCGCAGGCATCGCTTGGCATGCGCAGGTCTCCCCTTGGGGATACTGCCACAGAGCCCACCTTTGGTCCATCTGGAAGACAGGAGCGCTTAAATTGCTGGGAGAAAAATCTCTTATAGAAGCATTTCAACCATTTTAAAATCTCCTCTTTCTCATAAATTCCCACAAATGCCTGTCGCGCCAGACCATATATCTTCATTGGGCGATACCCAAAACGCAAAATATAATACAAAAAGAAATCATGAAGCTCATATGGGCCCACAATATCCTCCGTTTTCTGTGAGATCTCTCCCTCCTTCGGAGGCAAAAGCTCTGGGCTGACTGGAGTGTCCAAAACATCAAGCAAAACAGAAGAAAGCTCCTTATCCGAACAGGTATCTGCATAATACTTGACAAGATGGCGCACCAAAGTCTTTGGCACAGACGCATTCACGCCGTACATCGACATATGATCCCCATTGTAGGTTGCCCATCCAAGTGCCAGCTCTGACATATCTCCCGTGCCAATCACCATGCCATTTCTTCTATTTGCCACATCCATCAATACCTGTGTCCTCTCCCTCGCCTGCCCATTCTCATAGGTAACATCATGCAGCTCTGGGCTCTGCCCAATATCCTCAAAATGACGAAGAACTGCCTTCTGTATAGGTATCTCCAAAAGCTCCGTTCCCAACTTTTTTGCCAATAGCAAAGCATTTTGATACGTGCGATCTGTCGTCCCAAAACACGGCATTGTGACAGCCTGTATCTGCTTTCTGTCAAGACCTAGCATATCAAATGTGCGCACGGTGACAAGCAGAGCAAGTGTCGAATCCAGCCCACCTGATATGCCAACCACCGCATATTTGCAGTTTGTATGAGCAAGCCTCTTTTTTAGTCCCATAGACTGAATAGACAGAATTTCTTCACAGCGCTTATCTCTGTCCTCTTTATTATTGGGAACAAACGGTGCAGGGTCAATATAACGCTTCAACAGACCCTTTTGCTTTGGTGGCATATCAAAGCTCACGCTCTCATAATTCTCCCTGCCCTCCGGCACAAAGGTACTGATCCTCCGCCTCTCACTTCTCAATCGCTCCAGATCAACATCCGCCGTCACCGCTTGATTTTGAAAGCGCTCTGATTGTGCAAGCATTGTGCCATTCTCCGCAATCATATTGTGAGCGGAAAACACCAGATCGGTGCTTGACTCTCCCTCACCGGCATCTGCATACACATAAGCGCACAAAAGTCTTGCTGACTGTCCGCTCACCAGACTGCTTCGGTAAGTATCCTTTCCCGTCGTCTCATCGCTCGCAGATAGATTTGCTATCACAGTAGCTCCAGCAAGTGCATGGAAGGTGCTAGGCGGACATACCACCCACAGATCTTCACAGATCTCAACACCAAGCGTAAAATCTGGTATTCCATTACACCGAAACAAAATCTTTCCGCCAAACCAGACTTTCTCACCACCAAGCTCAACCCTCACTGCCTTGTCAAATCCTCTAGTAAAATGCCTTCCCTCATAAAACTCGGAATAATTTGGTATATGCATCTTTGGCACCAGCCCAAGTACCTTGCCCTCATATAGAACTCCCGCCACATTGTAAAGTGCCCCCTCCCACTCAAATGGAAGTCCCACTAACACTAACATTCCAAGTCCTCTTGTCTGCTCTGCCAAAAAAAGAAGCGCCTTCCTTGCCTCCTCCAAAAGAGCGGTCTGCAAAAACAGATCCTCGCAGGTATACCCTGTCAAACACAGCTCAGGAAACACAAGAAGCTCCGTCCCATCCTTATGAGCCTCCTGCATCAAACGAAGAATCTCTCCCTTATTATACTCCACATCTGCAACCTGAATCTTTGGCGTCGCAGCGGACACCCTAATATATCCTTCCATATAACCTCCATCTCTGATAGGAAAAAAGTGTTACAGGCATAGACCTACAACACTTTTTTGCTATTGCTATTATTATCTGCCAAATTGTATTTTACTCAATATCATTCCTCAATCTACAAAGCTGGATAAACCGCGCAATATGCCTACTACTGTGACAAATACATATCCATCTCATCATCATCATAGGAATCATTTTCATATTCCCGCGTCCAGTCAATATTATTGCTTCTCTTTGGCTTGGAGACAGCTCTTGCAGATTTGGAATTTTTCTTCTTTTCCTCTTCCTTCTTCTGCATCGCCTTTTTTTCCTTCTCCAGTCGATTGATAATATCTATTTTATCTGGTTGTTGTTCTTTATAGCGCGCATCCTTATCTTGTGATCTCTTAGGCTCGCTCCGTCTCTTTACAGAATCTTCCTCCCTATCCTTATCTGGGATATAAGAACTTCTTGGTCTGTTGTTATTAAAGCTGCGGTTCTGGTTCTGCCTTCCCTCCCTATTATACGGGCGATCGGACCTATTCTCGCCGCTATAGGAACGTTCCTGCCTGTTCTCATTGTTATAAGGACGCTCCTGTCTGTTTTCACTGCGAAAACGCGGTTGCCTGTTTCTCTGTTCCGAACCTCCTCTGTCGTAGCTCCCCCTCTCGCCGCTGCCTTTGTCTCTGCTCCTGTCATCCGTATTCCGGTATTCCCGCCTAACATTTTCTCTGGAATAATTCTCTCTGCTGCGGCTTCCATCCGCACTGTTGCTAATCACTGCTTTATCCTCCCGATTTTTCCGCCTGATGGCGTCTTGTATACTCATTTTTATTTTATTATATTTCATGACAAAGTCAATCATTTTTTACATCAGTTTACAACTTTTTGCATTAATTTATAATCCGATATTAATAAAATATACTTTATACAAAATATCCTTATAGACTATTTGTGATTGTGGGGTGATGAATCATATTCTAGAAGGATCCGCCCAGAGAATTGGTTATAGTCCTCCGTCACCCCGCTCCCGCTTAGTTCAAAACGTAGCGGATGCTAAACTCGTAAGAAACCTCGTTAAGCACCGACGTTTTTCAATAGGTTCCTTGAGGATACCAATGCTTTGGTTCTGCTACTTTTTTGGCAGTCCAAATTCGTTATTTATGGAACATATGCTGTAATCATTATATTTAGAAATAGTATCTATCCCTTTCTCAATTATTCTTTTGCTGTTTCTATATAAAAAAATGGAAGAATCACATTCCAG
>CAMUFS010000037.1 GCA_947088195.1 uncultured Clostridia bacterium | reverse complement strand
TAGGCTGCCCCGGTGTATTCGTATTTCCAGTGGTAGGCTTAGGCATCAAGCGAACAACAATAAATACCAACAGACAGACAATCAAGATCGCAGCAGCCACTGTGAGCACTGTCATCATGCGCTCTATCTTGGGATTCACGCGCTCCTCCGGCTCATCCTCCTCTTCATAGAACTTCTGCTCGTATACTTTTTTATCATATTGTTTTCTATCTGATTGTTTTCTGACTGGAAGCTCCTCCTTCTCTGGACGGCTGGTTCGATTGATAATAGTCACCTCCTCCTGTGTCAACGACACGGTAGGTGCCGCAATATTGGCTGTGGAAAGCTCTACAAAATCTTCATCCGGCGTCACAAGAGAGCGCTTTAGGTCTGCTATTAGCTCCGCTGCCTTTGAATAGCGGCGCTCTGGTTTTTTCTGTGTACATTTATAGATAATCTTCTCCACGCTGATTGGCAGATTGGGAACGACATCCCTTGGAGAAGGAATCTCCCCCTGAATATGCTGCAGTGCCACCGCCACAGTAGTATCTCCCTCAAAGGGTACATAGCCAGTGATCATTTCATACAGCGAAATTCCCAGAGAATAGATATCACTGCGCTCATCACTGTAGCTTCCTCTTGCCTGCTCCGGTGAAATATAATGAACAGAACCCATCGCATTGGAATTGATTGTCTGTGCGGAGGAGGCTCTGGCAATGCCAAAATCTGTTACCTTTACCTTTCCCTCCCTGGATATAATAATATTCTGCGGTTTGATGTCACGGTGAATAATGTGATGGCTGTGCGCGGTCTGAATCCCCTGTGCCACCTGAATGGCAATGCTGACTGCCTCCTTGACATCCAGCCGACCCTTTTTCTCTATGTAGGTCTTTAGGGTAATTCCCTCCACCAGCTCCATCACAATATAATAAAGGCCACTGTCCTCCCCAACATCATAGATATTTACGATATTTGGATGACTTAAGCCCGCCGCAGCCTGCGCCTCCGCTCGAAATTTGGAAACAAAATTTTTGTCTTCGCTAAATTCCTGCTTAAGAACCTTAACTGCAACATAGCGGTTCAGTTTATGGCACTTTGCCTTATAGACATCCGACATACCACCTGAGCCAACCTTTCCGAGTATCTCATATCGGTCGCTCAAAAATGTTCCATTATTTAACATACCTGCACCTCAAATTCATCCGGCTCGACAAGAATAACTGAAATATTATCTCTCCCACCGTTTTTATTTGCCAGTTCTATCAGATGAAGAACCTTTTCTTTCGTGGTTTTCTGTTTATGGTTTACGATGTGGAAAATATCTGCTTCCTCTATCATATTCGTAAGTCCATCCGAACATAACAGCACCGCTTCCTTTTCCGCCAATTCCACCTCAAAGAAATCTGCCATCACCTTATTGTTTACCCCGATTGCACGGGTAATTATATTTTTCTTTGCATGATTTTTGGCTTCCTTCTTATCGATCTCCCCCATAGATACCATTTCCTCCACCAGAGAATGATCCCTTGTAATCTGACGCATGGTATCGCCAATAACATATAGTCTGCTATCCCCGACATTCGCCACATAGAGCGCTGTCCCAATAATAACCGCCACTACAAGCGTTGTGCCCATACCCTCATAATCAGGAGAGCTTTTCGATCTCACATAAACCTCATGGTTCACTTCCTTGATCGCCTCTCCAATAATACTGATTGGACTTCCGCTTTTCTTAAGCTCTGCCGTCTGTAAAAATACCTCCACAGCACAGGAGGACGCCTGTTCTCCTGCTTTATGTCCGCCCATCCCGTCCGCAACAATAAATAAATTCGGAAGCTGTCCAACCGGGTTCTGTGTGTAGTAAATATAGTCCTGATTCACTGCTCGGTTTCGTCCTATATCTGTCATTCCATATACCCGCATGCTTCTCCCTCCATTTCCCTTTGTTTCTCTCTATAGCTTCTTCTTAATTGTCCACAGGCACCATCAATATCTCTGCCCATTTCCCTTCTTATAGTAACATTTATTCCGTATTTTTCAAGCTTATTTTTAAAATTAAGAATTTCTTTATTTTGGGAATGATCAAATGTTCTTTCTTTAATTTTATTAACAGGAATTAAATTTACATGACAATTCCTGTGAAGAATCCGCCCGGCAAGCTCCTCCGCTGCCTCCTCGCTGTCATTCTCTCCCCTGATTAAGCTGTACTCAAAGGTAATACGTCTTCCCGTCCGGTTAAAATAATACTGGCAGACATTCAATATCTCTTCCATACTATAAGTATTTGCAATCGGCATCAACGTTTTTCGAATTTCATCATTGGGCGCATGAAGAGACAATGCCAGCGTAATTTGAAGGCCTTCCTCAGCCAGCCGTTTTATCTGCGGCACCAAACCACAAGTTGACACTGTGATATTCCTCTGGCTGATATGAAGTCCATCCTTGTCAGAAACCATATGGATAAATTTCACTAGATTCTCATAGTTATCCATAGGCTCTCCACTTCCCATCACCACAATATGGGAAACCCTCTCCCCTGTAAGCTTCTGAATCTGATAGATCTGATCCAAGAGTTGGGCAGGCGTCAGATTGCGCTCTAGCCCATCAATGGTGGACGCACAAAAACGACACCCCATCCGGCAGCCAACCTGCGAGGAGATACAGACGGAATTTCCATGGTGATATTTCATAAGCACACTCTCTATCATATGCCCATCATGCAGCCCAAACAAGTATTTCTTGGTGCCATCAAGCTTTGATTCCTGCACTTGCACCTGCTTTAAGGAATCAATATAATAGATCTCAGAAAGCTTTTCACGAAGCTCCTTGGATAGATTTGTCATCTTATCAAAGCTCTCCACCTGCTTCTGATGAAGCCAGCCATAGATCTGCCCCGCGCGGAATGCCTTATCTCCCATAGCAAGAAGCTCCGCCTCAAGCTCCCTCTTGGTATATGATTTAATGTCCTTCTTCATTCCAATTTCCATATAAGCTCTACTTTCTTTTCAGTCTTGCCAAAAAGAACCCATCACAAGAATTAACACCCGGCAAAAGGGTAAGACTGCCATCTGCTGCATCCTTTTTTTCTGCCTCTGTCATAGCATCGAACAACTCCTTGGGAAGATATGCAAGAAGGCCCTCTGCCTCAAAAGGTAAGTTTGCTAACATCCATGCCACATTTTCCTGATTCTCCCCCGGATTGATTGTGCAAGTGCTATATAACAGACAGCCGCCCGGCTTTACGTAGCGGCTGACTGTCGTTAGCAGCTTTCTTTGCAAGGCGACAAGCTCCTTTAGATCCTTTTTGGTAATTCTGTACTTTAAATCATTTTTCTTTCCAATTACGCCAAGACCAGAGCACGGAAGATCGGCAATCACCACATCCGCCCTCTGCTCCCATGTACTGTCATATTCGGCAGCATCCCAGAGACGTGCCTGTATATGAGAAAGCCCTGTGCGGGCTATATTTTCCTCTATCAACCCTACTTTATATGTGGTCAGATCTCTTGCCTCCACATATCCTGTTCCTTGAAGCTTCTCTGCCACATGAAGACTTTTTCCTCCCGGAGCTGCACATACATCCAATATCTGAAAACCCGGCTGAATCCCTGCGGCCTCTGCCACCATCATCGAACTGCTATCTTGAACGACCAGATACCCCTTCTCAAAAGCGGAAAGTCCTTCCAGATAATCATAGCCAGATAATTTGAGCGCATAGGAAGGCCATTCGCATTCTTCTACCTCCACATGCTCTTCTTTTAAAAGACGGATAATCTCGCTTTTGGAGGCTTTGCCAAGACAGCAGCGAACCGTGGTTTTCTTCTCCTCTAAGGACGCGCTAAGGAGCTTCTCTGTCAATTCTTCTCCATAGATCCCACTCCATTCCTGCACTATCCACTCTGGCATAGAATAGCAAACAGAAAGACTGGTTTGTTCTGGATCAGAAAGCTTCTTTAAAAGTGCCTCTTTCTCCCTTGCTACCGCTCTTAATACGCCGTTGACAAATCCTGTCAGATTCCGAAACCCTTTCTTTCTGGCAAGCTTTACTGATTCATTGCACGCAGCGCTGTCCGGCACACTGTCCATATACAAAAGCTGATATGCTCCCATGCGAAGAATCATGCGTATCACTGGCTTCATCTTCTTTGGCGGGACACTGGCACAAATAGAAAGAACATAATCCAGTGTTATCATTCTCTCCAGTGTGCCCTCCGTCAACCGCGTAAAAAACGAGCGCTCCCGCTTATCAAGATATTGATATTTTTTCAAAGCCCTTGCCATCACCAGATGGCTCAGTGTACCCTCCTCCACAATAAGAAGCAGAGCCTCCAAGGATAATTGCCGCACATCCGTTCTGCCTTCCTCAGTCATCACGCCTTCCTCCAAAGAGAAGCACCAGACGCAGAAGCTGCAATAATGTAGAAGCGGCACCTGCCACATAGGTAAGTGCTGCCGCCTTCAAAACGGTTCTCGCACTCTTTACTTCTTCTGTATAAAGTATTCCTGTATCCTTTAAGAGCACCAATGCTCTGCTTGATGCGTTAAACTCAACAGGGAGCGTCACAAGCTGAAACAAAACAGCCAGAGAAAAAAGTATAATGCCAAGATGTATCAGAGTTGTATTATATCCTAGAAAAATTCCAATTAAAATCATAGGCCAAGAAAGAGCAGATCCAATATTTACCACCGGAACCATACTTTTTCTTATGGTGAGAGGAGAATAATTTTTCGCGTGCTGTACTGCATGACCACACTCATGTGCTGCCACGCCGATCGCCGCCACAGACCGAGCACCATAGGTTGTCTCTGACAGACGAAGCACCTTATTGGTCGGATCGTAATGATCGGTCAGATCGCCCGCCACAGGTTCAATCTTCACATCATAAATACCTGAATACTTTAGAATCCTCTCTGCGGCCTCCGCTCCTGTCATGCCGCTCCTCGCATACACCTTCGCATATTTTGCATAAGTTGTTTTCAACCTTGCAGACGCGATAAGGCAGATCACAGCTCCCACAATAATCAATAAATAAGTTGCATCAAATCCAAAATAATATGGCATAGCAGCCTCCTTTCTTGTATTGAACTGTCAATTCAGCTCAACTGCATACCTTTCTCAAGCGGATAACCGCGCAGGAAGGCAGACACCTCCATCCTTTTTTTCCCCTCTAATTGTACCTCTGTCAAGGACAATGTTCCCTGCCCTGTCTTAACGAAAAGCTTATCTGAAGCTATCTCTACAATCTCTCCATATTCTCCGTCATATTCCTTATCAAGCACATCTGCCGCCCAAAGCTTCAGCGTCTTGCCATTGACATGAGTATATGCACTTGGCCACGAATTTAAACCGCGAATCAGACGCTCAATCTGTACCGCTGGCATGGAAAAATCAATATGCCCCTGTTCTTTCTCAAGCATCTTTACATAACAGGCATCTTCATCCTTCTGAGGAGTGCGCACAGCCGTTCCATTCTCAAGCTCTAGCAAAACATCTAGCACTAATTGTCCTCCAAGCACACAAAGCTTATTATGCAGGCTGTCTCCTGTCTCTTTTTCGTCAAGCTCCACCTCAACTTTTTTATAGATATCTCCAGTGTCCATTCCTTTTGCCATCCGCATTGCCGTCACGCCACTTTTTTTCTCTCCATTGATCACGGCATATTGAATTGGTGAGGCACCTCTATACTTTGGTAAAAGCGAGGCATGTACATTAATGCAACCGTAAGTTGGCATATTTAATATTGCTTCTGGGAGTATCTGCCCAAAGGCGACAACAATAATTGCATCTGGCTTCTGATCGGCAAGAATTTTTATAAACGCCTCATCCTTCACTTTTTTCGGTTGAAACACAGGGATTCCTGCCGCAAGCGCTGCAAGCTTCACCGGAGGGGACTGAAGCTCCTTCCCTCTTCCCTTTGGTTTATCTGGCTGTGTAACCACCGCTGTCACTTCATGCTCTGAGGCAAGCAATGCCTGTAACGTTGGCACCGCAAACTCTGGTGTCCCCATAAATATCAATCTCATCTTCTACTCCTCTTTCTGATAAGTCTCATAGTATTCCTCTGTGTCCATAACGGGGCTTTCCGCCATATCCATATAGAGCACGCCATCAAGGTGATCGCACTCATGGCAGATTGCCCTTGCTAAAAGCTCTGTGCCTTCCAGCTCATATTCTTTCATATCTCGCCCCAAAGCCTTCACTTTCACATAATTAGGGCGTGTGACTGTCGCTGTCTTTCCGGGGAGACTAAGGCATCCCTCCCCTCCTGTCTGGCTGCCGTCCGTCTCAAGAATAACAGGATTAATAAGAATATGAGGACCTTCCCCCACATCAATCACCACCACTCTCTTAAGAATCCCCACCTGAGGCGCTGCAAGTCCCACACCGTTCGCCTCATACATAGTCTCCAACATATCTTCTATCAGTGTAGCAAGCTTTGGTGTCATTTTTGTGATTTCTTTGCACTTTTTGCGCAAAATTTCATCTCCATCTATCCGAATATTCCGAATTGCCATTTTCATTTCCTCCTTTTATGTTTAATAGCTAATCATGGGATTAAAGTCAAATTGTACCATACAATCTCCTTTTTCCTGCCCATTATCTTTTCCTAGATACCTCTCCATCCGCTGTTTTACCTCAGCAATTAATAGCCCATCTGCCGCCTCCTTGACATAAAACACATAGCGGTAGATATCTTTAATTCTGGAAATCCCTGCCTTTGTCGGTCCAAGCATCTCCAAGCCTTCCTCCGCCAAAACTGCCGCAAGCGCCGCAAGCTTATCCACAAGCTGAGCTGCCTTTTCCTCCTCCTGCGAGGATACTAGAATGGCAAGAAGTTGCCCACAAGGCGGATATTTCATTAATTTCCGATATAGAAGCTCCTGCTCATAAAACCCCTTGTAATCCTGCTTTGCTGCCTCAACTATACTATAATGCTCCGGGTTATAAGTCTGAATTACCACCTCGCCCGGTATATCCCCTCTCCCTGCCCGCCCGGCAGCCTGTGTCAAAAGCTCAAAGGTCTTTTCACTCGATCGATAATCTGAGCCAAATAAAGATAGATCCGCCGCCACAACACCCACAAGTGTCACATTGGGAAAATCATGTCCCTTCACTATCATCTGTGTTCCAATTAAAATATCAGCCTCTCCTCTGGCAAATGCAGACAGAATTTCCTCATAAGAATCCTTTGTCCTCGTCGTATCCATATCCATGCGAAGCAATGCCGCCTGCGGAAACTCCTTTTTCACAGCTTCCTCAAGACGCTGCGTTCCTGTTCCAAACACCCCAATATATGGTGAGCCACATGTAGGACATGTTTTTGGAAGAGGAATCTGATACCCACAATAATGGCAGCGGAGAGATTCATTGCGTCCACTCCTCTCTCTATGCGCGGTAAGTCCCACATCACAGTGCGGGCAGCGCATCGCCTCCCCGCAGGAACGGCAGGAAACAAAACCGCCATAGCCTCTTCTATTGAGAAACAGCATTATCTGCTCATTTCTTTTCAGCTTCTCCTCCATCTTTTCCCGAAGACTCCGGCTGAACATTGTGCGGTTTCCCTGTTTTAGCTCCTCCCTAAGATCAACAATCTCAACCTCCGGCAGCTTTCTTATACCAACTCTCTCTGGCAGCTCATACAGCCAATACTCCCCTGCAAGTGCCTTATAATAGGATTCCACAGATGGCGTTGCTGAACCCAGCACCAACGCTGCATCCGTCAATCTTGCCAGCTCCTCTGCCGTCTCTCTTGCATGATACTTTGGCACATTCTCACTCTTGTAGCTTCCCTCATGCTCCTCATCTATAATAATCAGCCCCAAATGTTTAAAAGGGGTAAAAAGTGCCGATCGAGGTCCTATCATAATATCGATCTCGCCCCGCTCTGCGCGCGCAAGCTGATCACTTCTCTCCCCCATGGACATGCGGGAATTAATAATAGAAACCCGCTCCCCAAAATGCTCATAAAATCTCTGCATTGTCTGAAAAGTTAAAGCAATCTCAGGTATTAACACAATCGCCTGTTTTCCCTGAAGTATTATGCCATCTATCAGCTTCATGTACACTTCTGTCTTTCCGCTGCCGGTCACGCCCAAAATCAGACTTGTCGTTCTGTCTCCTTTTTGATACCGCTCAAGAAAATTATCTGCAATCTTCTGCTGCTGCGCCGTCAAAACAATCTCCTTCTTTTCTCTCTCTTTCTGGTAAACAGAAGGATTTCGATAGATCTGCTCCGATACCAGCTTTACAATCTGCAATTCCTGCATCTGTTTAATCACCGCGGACGATATATGATATTTCTCCGTTGCATCCTCAAAAGACAGTGCTTCTTGCTTTTTTAATATAGAATATAATCTTTCCTTAGCAGGGCTTTTTCTTCCAAGCCCTGCCATACGCATTTCCATATCTGGCATGGGAAGTATCCATTTCTTCTCCTTGCCTTTTATGGTCCTCTTAATGGGTATTACCGTTTTGAGCGCCTGATTCATAGTCGAGCCATACACCGTTCTCATCCACGCGGCAAGACGGATAAAAATCTCATCCACCCTTCTGCTGTTCTCCATCACTCGAATAATTCTCTTAAGCTTTTCCTCCGGGTAATCCGCATATTCCGAAAATCCCACAACATATCCACTAATTCTCCGGTTTCCCGCCCCAAAAGGAATTTCCACGCGGCTCCCAACGGCGAGCCTGCCTTTCAGCTCCTTCGGTATGCGGTATTGAAAAATACGATCCAGCTTTTCATAGGATATGTCCACTATTACATCCGCATACATAACACCAGAACCCCTCCAAAACAGACCTCACTCCATCTATTCACTCACTGTTTCTCTCAGCGCATCCGCAACCAGATTCAGCTGCATCCCACGAGAACCCTTAATAAGCACCACATCCTCTGGCATTAGCAGTTCTCTTAAAAAAAAGATAAGCTCCTCTCTCGTCTCAAAATGCCTTGTCTTAATCTGCTCTTGTGCCCTCTTTGCCTCACTATCCATCGCGATTGAAAGCTTTCCAAATGTACAGAGATAATCCACGCCATGCTCCGCGGCAAATCTGCCTACCTCCTCGTGAAACTTTATCTCATTCTCCCCAAGCTCTAACATATCTCCAAGCACTGCCACTTTTTTGCCCGCTGCTGGATACTCCATCAACACATTAAGTCCAGCCTTCATAGAGTCAGGATTGGCATTATAAGAATCATCGATTACCGTATAACAACCCATCGGATAGATCTGCTGGCGCATCTTAACACCTGTAAAAGCAGCTAACCTCTTTGCCCCTGCCTCCATGGACGCACCAGTAAGCTCACAGGCAGCCAGCGCGGCAAGCGCATTTAAAACATTGTGTCTTCCCGGCATCGACAAGCTGACTGGGATTCTTTTTTTCTGATACACCACGTCAAACTCTGCCCGCCCCTCCACAATCTGAATATTTTCCGCGCGGAAATCACATTCTGTTCCTGTTCCATAATAATAAATCTTCTGTAAAAGGCTCCCTCGCCTACCTGCGAGCATAGCATCATCTCCATTTAGCAAAAGGATTCCATCCCGATTCATCCCATTTGTGATGGCAAGCTTTTCTTTACATATATTTTCTCTGGTCTTAAGGTTTTCGATATGCGCAACCCCAATACAAGTGATAATGGCGAGCTGGGGCTTTACCATCTGTGTCAGACGATCCATCTCCCCATGCTCGCTCATCCCCATCTCCAGCACTGCAATATCTTCCGTGCCTATCTCTAACAGCATTTCGGGCACTCCAATCTGGCTATTCAAATTGCCCTTTGTCTGGTAAACCAAAAAACTGCCGGCAAGTGCCTCCGCCACCATAGCACGGGTTGTTGTCTTTCCCACACTGCCCGTAATACCAAGAATAGGAAGTGTGAGTCCCTCCCTGTACCAGCCAGCCAACCGCTGCATTGCCGCCTTGGTATCCTCCACATAGATCCATGCATAGTTCCTCTGTTCTGCCGGAATATCAGAAAGTGTATGTTCACTTGTAAAAACAGCGACCGCCCCATTCTCAAATGCAGATGTAATAAAACTATGTCCATCCGTCCGCTCTCCAAGAAGCGGTACAAAAAGCATTTGCTTCATTCGATCACGAGAATCAAATGTGATATGCAAAACCGAAATATTACTATCTCCACAGAGCAGCCTGCCGCCACTTGCCCGGACAATATCCCCAACTGTTACATTTCTCATCCTCTCACTATCTCCTCCACCACAAGTCTATCATCAAAAGGATACCGCACTCCCCGTATCTCCTGGTAATCCTCATGCCCTTTTCCAAATAATGCAATCAGATCACCATCCTCCGCGTGCTCAATACTGTAACGGATCGCCTCCCGTCTATCTGGGATTCGGATATAATTTCCATGGCTTCTCTCCATACCAATCACAATATCATCAATAATATCCTCCACCTCCTCAAATCTGGGATTATCTGCCGTCAAAATAGATAGATCTGCATATTTTCCCGCAATCTCCCCCATATCATAACGCCTTAGCTTAGAGCGGTTTCCACCAGCGCCAAACACACAGATCAGGCGCCTTGGCTTATATTCTAATATAGTAGTCAACAAACTTTCTGCACTCACTGCATTATGCGCATAATCAATTAAGAGCTGTACATGATCGGAAATATGAACTGGCTCCACCCTGCCGCGCACTGCCATAGTATACATAACTTCTGTTATCACCTTGTCAGAAACACCAAGAAGCTTCGCCACCATAATCGCAGCCATGGCATTATACCCATTAAACCGCCCCATACAACCAACACGCACGTTCAACGTGCAAATGCCGCTTAACAGACAATCTATTCCAATAAAGCCCGGCTCCCTCAAGCAAGAGATCCTCTCTGCCCTCAGATCCACTCCCTCACTGCACCCAAATGTATACAGCTTATCACAAGTACTATTTTCACTGACCTCTACAAAATGTTCGTCATCTGCATTGCCAATCCCAATGGCAGAGCACTGGAAAATCTGGCTTTTATAATACATATACTCCGCAAAATCCTTGTGCTCTCCCTCCCCAATATGATCTGGGGACAGATTGGTAAAAATCCCATAAGAAAAACGTATCCCTTCCACCCGCCATGTCATAAATGCCTGCGAGGATACCTCCATCACTACACAGGTACAGCCAGCGCGATACATCTGATCAAACAGAGAATGAAGCTCATAGGATTCCGGTGTGCTATTCTTTGTCTCCACCTTTACTTCACCATGCTCCGTCTTATAAAAGGCCCCCAATGTACCGATAATTCCTGTTCTTTTCCCCGCACTCTCAAGCAATTTTCGAATCATCCACGCCGTTGTCGTCTTTCCCTTTGTCCCTGTTATGCCAATCAATGTAAGCTTCCTTGCAGGATAATCAAAAAACGCTGCAGATATTACTGCCAGTGTATGGCGTGTATTTTCCACCTTGATTATAGTAACGCCATCATAAGCTGGAACATCCTTTTCCACAAGCAGCACCTTAGCTCCCTTGTCAATCGCTTGGGGAATATAATTATGTGCATCAAAATTCATGCCAGACAGACAGACAAAAACACACCCTGATTCAAATATTTTTCTGGAATCGTACTGTATGCCCGTAACCTCCTGATCGGTAGAGCCACAGATGCAAGTATAGGCAATATTTGTAAGTAAATCACTGATTCGTTTTAATTTTAACATAAATACTCCTCCACATAAGCCTCAAACTCTTCCATTGTCATCAGGATCTTTCTTGGCTTCGTTCCCTCCTCCGGCCCGACAACCCCAGCCTCTGCAAGCTGATCCATGATTCTTGCCGCCCGATTAAAGCCAATTTTAAATATCCTCTGAAGCATTGTAATCGATGCCTTTTCCTTCTCAATAATAAATTTTCCTGCCTCCACAAAATAATCATCCTTATCAGAAGCTCCGCTGCCATGTACTCCATCCAAACTAACAGCATTTGCAATCTTACTGCTTATCTCTTCATTATATTGTGCCCCGCTTGTCTGGTTTACCAGAAATTCCACCACTCTTCCCACTTCCTTGTCTGAGACAAATGCCCCCTGAACGCGAACTGGCTTCTGATAGCCTACAGGATAAAATAGCATATCTCCCTTTCCAAGCAATTTTTCTGCACCATTCATATCAATAATGGTTCTGGAATCCACACCAGAAGAAACAGAAAAAGCAATTCTTGATGGCACATTTGCCTTGATAAGTCCTGTGATAACATTGACAGATGGCCTCTGTGTCGCAATAACCAAATGAATCCCTGCAGCCCTCGCAAGCTGTGCCAGACGACAGATCGCATCCTCCACATCTCCCGGAGCAACCATCATCAAATCAGCCAACTCATCCACTATAATCACAATCTGCGGCATAACCTGAGGTTTATCATCCCCTTCTATCTCCTTCAAAGAAGAAATCTTATCATTATATCCCTTTAAGTCCCTCACATTATACTCTGCAAATTTATTATATCGATCTGTCATCTCTGCAACAGCCCAATTAAGCGCCCCAGCCGCCTTCTTTGGATCTGTCACAACGGGAATCAAAAGATGTGGAATCCCCTTATACACACTTAATTCCACAACCTTAGGATCGATCATAATCATCTTTACTTCATCTGGTCCCGCCTTATAAAGAATACTCATAATCAATGTATTGATACAGACAGACTTTCCTGAACCAGTCGCCCCAGCAATCAAAAGATGTGGCATCTTTGCAATATCTGCAACCACCGTCTGACCGCCAATATCTTTTCCAACCGCAAATGCAAGTTTAGAGGGATGTTTCTGAAACTCCGAGGACTCCAAGAGATCCCGCAGCATCACAGTAGAATTTTCCTTGTTTGGCACCTCTATGCCAACCGCTGCCTTTCCCGGAATCGGCGCCTCAATGCGAATATCCGCCGCCGCGAGATTCAACTTAATATCATCTGAGAGCGATACAATCTTGCTGACCTTTACCCCCTGCCGCGGCTGAAGCTCATACCTTGTGACAGAAGGCCCACAGCTTACATCTGTCACTGTAACCTCCACACCAAAACTATGAAGTGTCTCCTGAAGCTTTTTCGCTGTTCCCTCAAATTCAGATGGCTTTCCACCCTTCTTCGCAGACTTTCCCCTATCCAGCAAACCAAATGAGGGAAATTGATATTCAGGTATCACAGAAACAGCCGCTTCTAGATCAGATACCTGCTTTTGTGCTTTTCTCTCTGACTCTGTGCCAAAATCAGCATCCAGTCCATCCACATCCACCGTATAATCAACAATCTCTTCTGGCATAGCAGAGCTTGCCTCCTCCGGCACAAACACAGCTTCCGACTCAAACACACTTTCATCTGGCTCTGGCTCCGGCGTCATATCAAAAACAGGCATCACAGGCTCCAAAATATCCTCTGGCGGCAATTCCAATTCCTCTATATCTTGATAATCCCCAGACATCTTATGCTGTTCTTGACCTTCCTCATCCTCTGCAAAAAGCACAGACATCTTTTCAAGCTCTTCCCTGCTATCTAGATCCGCAAGGACAACACCCCTCACCTTTTTATCTACACGATGTTCCTTTTCCCCGTCCAAAGCTCTAAGCTGACGCTTCTCTTCCTGCCTAATGCGATTCTCCTCGCGCGCCTTAAGTGCATCCTCCTTCGCCGTCTCATACAGATGCGCACTGCCCTTTTTTACTCCCTTAATTACAGAACGCTCTGTGATCAGAACAGTGGAAACCAAAATACCCGCCGCTAATACAATATAACTTCCCACAGTCCCAAGAAGAGGTCTAAAAATCAGCTCCAAAATTCCTCCTGCAAAACCACCGCCTTTGTGAAAAAGACCTCCATCCTTATAATAATCAAAAAGCGACTTATCCGCGTTGTATTTTACAAAAAGCATCTCAAGTAACATACAAAGCAACAAAAACAAAGCCGTTGCCGCCGAAAATTTAATGGCTGCCTTACCACTAAAGCCATTCGAGACAAGAAACGCCGCGCCAAGAAACAGATAAAACGGAAAAATATAAGCCATCCATCCAAAGACGCCAAACATAAAATTACTGACAACTTTTCCAAATGCTCCACATACACCAAAATTACTGAGTGCAAGAATTGCCGCCACCGCAAGCACAAGAAGCAGCCATACTTCCCTTCGCATCTCACTGTCATATTGTTCTTGAGAGACACTTGTTTTCTTTGTTTTGTTTTTCGTATTTTTGGAACCACTGGTTTTTCTGGAATTTGCCGTGGTTTTTCGCGCTGTACTAGCCAAGGTATATCCCTCTTTCCTACTATTTTCTGCACCGGGTTACACGGCACACGTTACTATTGTACTATTTTTTTGTATATTATTCAAGTATACAATGTCGTTATTCATAAATGTATACTTTATACGAAATATTTTTATAGGTTATTTATAGCTATGGGTTGGTGAGTCATATTTAAGAAGGGGCCGCCCAGAGAATTGCCTATGGTCCTCTGTCACCCCGCTCCCGCTTAGTTCAAAACGTAGCGGATGCTAAGCTCGTGAGATA
>CAMUFS010000036.1 GCA_947088195.1 uncultured Clostridia bacterium | reverse complement strand
GAAATCTGACGATAAGGGTTGGTGGCTACAGTATGCAGATGGAACCTATGCTGCAGGAAATATTGCTGGAAAAGGCGATGGAAGTACCTATGAAAGTGTAGCATGGGAGATGATTAATGGAGAATGGTTCTGCTTTGGTGCAGATGGATATGCAAAGTCAGGATGGATTCTTGATGAAGAGTTGGGTGGATGGTTCTATGTGGATATTAATAGCGGCATGAGGACAGGATGGCTGTTCGATGGTGTAAATTGGTATTATTTAAATCCAGAATCCAACGGCTACAGAGGCAGAATGGCAACAGACACATGGACACCAGATGGATATTATGTAGGGCCAGATGGCGCATGGATGAAAGAAGTGACTAGATAAGGAAGTGTATTTACAATAACTTATCCATAACGCTGATAAATAGGTTATAAGCAAAAACAGAGAACCAGTTATTTTATAGAAGGCTGGTTCTCTGTTTTTGCTATTTTCTAATCTTTTTACAAAGCAAAAAATGGCGATTATAAAATGCTATCCCTGTCAAAGCAACTATAAATTCTGTCAAAGGGTAGGCGCACCATACGCCTGTCATTTTTAAGAACGAAGAAAGTAGAAAAGCTATTGGTATAAGAACGAAAAACCCTCTTAACAGTGAAATAATCTGGGCGGGGTGGGGACGCTCCGTAGATGTAAAATAAGTTGCCGTAATAATGTTAAATCCCATAAATGGGCAGGCGAGGAAATATAATTTTAATCCTGTTACTGCAAATGTTTGTAAAACCTCATCATGTTCCTTGTTAAAGATAAAAACAAGCTGTGGCGCATAGAAGAATATAGTGAAATAAATAAAACTTGATAATAAAAGCATTGTAACCATTGCATAGCGCCATACAGATTTTACATTTTGTTTGTTTCCCGTTCCATAATTTAAGGAAAGAAGTGGCTGAATTCCTTGTGAAAGCCCTGTATATACAGCGACAACTACAAGTGAGATTACCGTGATAACACCAAAAGCTGCCACCCCAGTATTTCCCGCCAAACGAAGAATAATGAAATTAAACAAAAACATGACAATTCCTGAAGTCAGCTCTGTGACAAGGGGAGGCACTCCGCTTGATATAATGCTTAATATCACTTTTATGTCCGGCGAAGATTTCATAAAATGGAAATGGTTTTTTCTGCGAATAAAATAAGATGATAATATCATCATACTTATGACAGGGGCTAAGCCTGTGGCAAGAATTGCGCCAAATATACCCATATGGAGTGGAAAAATAAAAATATAATCAAGCACTATATTGGACATGCTTCCAGTAATCATTGCAGCCATAGAAAGCGATGGGCTGCCGTCATTTCGCACAAAGCATTGCAAAAGATTATTTGTCAGAAAGGCAGGAGCGAATAGCAGCATAACTCGAAGATAGGTATTTGTTATAGAAAATACAGTATCGTCAGCGCCTAGTATTTTAGTGATAACATCAGAAAGGAACACTCCCAATAACACAAACAAAACCGAAAAACATAGAGTGATGTAAACGGCGTTTGTGAAAACAGAATCCGCGTTCTTATCTTTTCCACGACTTTTTAAGATAGTATATCCTGTCCCGCCGCCCATGCCAATCATTAGCCCTGTTCCATTGATAATACAGAACATGGGAAAGGCAAGATTGAGAGCCGTCAGACCATTTGTCCCCAGACTGACAGACACAAAAAAGGTGTCCGTTAATGTGTAGCAGGAATATGCTATTTGTCCTAAGAAATTCAGTGATACATATTTTAAAAAATCTCTAAAAATATTTTTCTTTATCATACTTCCTCCCTGTTAGCAATAAAAGCGTCGGGAACTGCCGTCAAAATCGGAAAGGGTGGCAGCCCCAAACGCCTTTTAATTATTTAATAAAACAAAAAACTCCTGTACACAAATAGCCTTTGTGTACGGGAGCGTCTCAAACCGTTTCTCACAATAATAGCATAATAGGAACAAAAAATCAAGTTTTCGTAAAAAGAATTAAAGTATTTTTAGATGTGGTTCTTATTTGGTAATGGGGTTTATGGGAATGTGCCAAGTTTTCTGCAAATATAAATATATAAATTAGATGCTATACGTGACAGTGGAGAGATGAATGAAGAAGATATTCTATGAATATACGGAAAATGGAGCGGATAAGATCAAGGTGGTGTTGCAGTTTTTGAATGTACCGCAGGATATTGTAAATATACAAAACGAAGTAAAAGAACTTCTTTTTTACGAATTAAAACAGCAGATGGATCATGAGGAGATTAGATATGAAAAAAGTGAGAATATTGCTGAGAGTTAGCTCCAATCAGCAGTTGGAGGAGGATGGAGATCTCTCTGTACAGCGCCAAATTGTGTTGGATTATATTGCCAAACATAAGGATTGGAGCTTAGATAAAAAAGAATATTTTGAGGGAAGTAACAGTGGGTATAAAAATGCTGTGAGTAAGCGGGATACCTTGCAAAAGGCATTGGTGGATGCCCAGAATGGGGAATATAATATATTGGCAGTATATAAGGACGACAGAGTTGGCAGGCGTATGTGGGAGATAGGGGCATATGTTATGGCTTTGAAGAGCTGTGGAGTGGATATTTATACTGTGAAGGATGGTTGTATTTCACCGGAGAGTGATGATATTATGGGACAGATGATGCTTGCTCTGCGCTATGGAAATGCACAGAAAAGTAGTTCTGATACAGGGATGCGTGTAAAAGATACCGCGCAGAAATTAGTACAAAAGGGAAAGTTTATGGGAGGCTTGGCTCCCTATGGATATAAGCTTGTATTATCAGGTGAAATCAGTAAGCATGGAAGAGCATTACATAAATTGGAAATTGTTTCAGAACAGGCAGAGGTAGTAAAATATATTTATTACCTTTCTTTGTATCAGGAATATGGTTCTACAAAAATTGCAAAAGCCTTGAATGAAGATAATTACTATAAGACAATGGCGCCTAATAATGTCTGGAAAAGTGGCACAATAACAAGTATTTTAACAAATCCTGTTTATTCTGGAGTTGTCGCATATAAGCGCCGTGAGCGGATCAATGGCGTTTATCATAGATTAGACAGTAAAGAGTGGATAAAGGCATGTGAACCAAATGAAGATATTCGGATTATTGATGATTCTATTTGGAATAAGGTTCAGGATAAAAGAGAAAATCGTTCCAGAAGATATAAAAAAACCTTAGATAATAAAAGAGAAGATACTGTTCAAAGGAAGAACAATACCTTGCCATTATTGGATGTTATTTATTGTGGGTACTGCGGAGCAAAATTGACAAATGGTACAAAATATTCTTATTGGAATATAAAAAGCACAGGAGAAAGACGGGCAAGAAAAATTCCATCTTACCGCTGCCAGGCAGCACAGAGTGGAGTACCTCACAAGAATACGGCAGTATTTCGTGCAGATAAGATAGAAGGGATAGTGATGAATTGTTTATCAGAATACATGGATCAAATATTGATACATGAAAATGTTTTTGAGTGGATAGAGCAGCATTGGGTTTGTAGGAGAAGAGAACAAGAATTAGAAATAAAAAAATTAAATAAGGAATTGCTGCATACAGTACAGGGCTTGGAAGTGATGGAGAGATATATCCCAGAGGCTATGACAGGAACGTATTCTTTATCTATGGAAGAGCTTACCGCAACAATACACAAATATAAAGAAAAGAAATTAATGCTGCAAAAGATGATAAAAGATAAAGAGAAGCTGTACAATGAAAATAGGAAAATAAATCAGGGAATGGAATGGGAGAATGGGATTCCAAGCTGGAAACAAATTTTTAGAAAAGCAAGCATTGCCACACAGCGCATATTAGTAAATAAGCTAATTCATAGAATAGAAATCACAAAGGATCAGATTATAATTCAATTTAAGCTACATATGGATTGTTTTAACCAAGAATAAGAGATGGTTTCCCTACCATTCTGTATATACTCTATTTAGAGTAAATGACATAATCGCCAGTACATTAGCTGTGATGGTTGCGGTTGGCCATGTGGCGTAGATCTCACAGGAGGCGACATTTTTTATATAATCTCGGTAAGGCACATAGTAATTTTGAGCGCTGGTGTCAGTGGGAGAGCCATCGTGCACAACAATAAATTCTGGTACAACAACACGACTCAGCACAATTTCACCAGATTCACCGAGAGGTTTTATTTCAGACTCAGCGATCTTGGGTGGATAATTGCCGTAAAGGGTATGTGCAGGAATAACCAGATTGGTGCCATGACCAGTGGGCGTGGCAGGCGT
Source organism: uncultured Clostridia bacterium (assembly GCA_947088195.1). GTDB lineage: Bacteria > Bacillota > Clostridia > Lachnospirales > Lachnospiraceae > RGIG8607. Next base: position 10,288 of record CAMUFS010000036.1, on the reverse strand, counting down.
GAGATGGATTTCCTGCACAGAGTTGCTGTCAGGAAGAACCTCTGTTCCAGAAATGTCAAATGGCTCAAAGCCGTCCGCAGTGACATTTAGGGTATATTCGGAATAGGGCTGTTCAATGCCCGGTGCCATACTGTATTCTAGGGGAGGAGCGCTTAGGGAGAGCAGCTCTGTCTGCCCAGAAGAATTGGTTCGAACCTGCTCAATAATGCTGTTTGGATTTCCTGTATACGAGATGGTGACAAGAGCGTTTTCAATGGGATAATTATTTGCTGAGGATAAGACGCTTACCAAAAGACCACCGGTCTGTCCAGAGGTGGTCTGCATCTTGTGTAAAGATCGATTCATAAGATAACCTCTATGGGAATTTTTCCTAAATAGTATATGCAAAAAATGCTTGATTAATCCAAGGAAGTGTGGTAAAATCTCTAAGATTTAGCCAAAAGCTAGGCACTTTCGTTTAGCACTGCAATGGGATATGGTGTTTTGGCAGTGCTGTATTAGAGTGCGTAAAAACAAATATGAAAGGAACAGGAGGCAGATGGAAATGAAAGCTTTTCTGATCTTAGAGGACGGTACGGTCTTTGAGGGCGTCAGTATTGGTTCTACAAGGGAAATTATCAGTGAAATTGTCTTTAACACATCTATGACAGGTTATCTTGAGGTTCTTACCGATCCATCCTACGCCGGGCAGGCGGTCGTTATGACTTACCCTCTTATTGGAAATTACGGAATATGTTATGAAGATATGGAATCAATGCACCCATGGCCGGATGGCTATATTGTCAGGGAATTGTCTAGGATGCCGAGCAATTTCAGAAGTGAGGCTTCCATCCAAGAATTTCTTGAAAAGAACGATATTCCGGGTATCTGCGGTATTGATACCAGAGCACTCACAAAGCTTCTGCGCGAAAAAGGAACGATGAATGGGATGATTACCACCAAGGAATATCAGGCATCAGAGGTGGTGGAGCACATTCGTGCATATCGCTGTGAGAAAGTGGTGGAAAAGGTTTCCTGTAAAGAGAAGAAGGTTCTTGATAATTCAGGCTTTCATGTTGCTCTCTTAGATCTGGGAGCAAAGGATAATATTGCTCGTTCCTTACATAAGCGGGGATGTAAGGTGACAATCTATCCCGCTTATACGACGGCAGAGGAGATTTTATCATCAGGGCCAGATGGTATTATGCTATCTAATGGTCCCGGCGATCCCAAAGAATGTGTTTCTATTATAGAGGAGATTAAAAAATTATATCGTTCTTCTGTTCCAATCTTTGCGATATGTCTTGGACATCAGTTGATGGCTTTGGCGACTGGTGCGGATACGTATAAGATGAAATATGGACATAGAGGCGGAAATCATCCAGTAAAGGATCTAGAGACAGGCAGAGTGTATATTTCTTCCCAAAACCATGGCTATGTGGTGGATGTGGAGAACTTAGATAGCAATGTGGCAGAGCAGAGCTTTGTGAATGTCAATGATGGCACAAATGAAGGGCTGCATTATCTGGGAAAGAATATTTTTACGGTTCAGTTTCACCCAGAAGCATGTCCGGGACCACAGGATTCTGGTTTCTTGTTTGATCGGTTTATCAAGATGATGGAGGTGGCTCATGCCTAGAAATTCAAATATCAAAAAGGTACTGGTGATTGGCTCTGGACCGATTGTAATTGGACAGGCGGCAGAATTTGACTATGCCGGCACACAGGCGTGCCGTTCCTTAAAGGAAGAGGGAATCACAGTAGTGCTGGTAAATTCAAATCCAGCGACGATTATGACCGATAAGGATATTGCGGATATGGTCTATATCGAGCCATTGACCGTTCCGGTATTAGAAAAAATTATTATAAAGGAAAAGCCGGATAGTATTCTTCCCACCTTAGGGGGACAAGCAGGGCTTAATTTAGCTATGGAGCTTGATGAATGTGGATTTTTAAAGGAGCATCATGTAAAGCTTATTGGAACTACGCCGGAGACGATCAAGAAGGCGGAGGATCGTCTGGAATTTAAGCTTACTATGGAGAAGATAAAGGAGCCCATTGCTGCCTCTAAGGTGGTGGAGAATGTGGAGGATGGTGTTGCCTTTGCAAAGTCTATCGGTTATCCCATTGTATTGAGACCAGCGTATACGCTTGGTGGAAGTGGTGGTGGTATTGCTGCGGACGAGGAGGAGCTTGTGGAGATTCTCGCCAACGGACTTCGTCTAAGCCGTGTGGGACAGGTTCTGGTGGAGCGCTGTATTGCTGGGTGGAAGGAGATTGAATATGAGGTAATGCGCGACAGTGCAGGGAACTGTATTACTGTCTGCAATATGGAAAATCTTGATCCAGTTGGTGTTCACACAGGGGACAGCATTGTGGTTGCCCCTTCGCAGACACTTGGGGATAAGGAATATCAGATGTTGCGCACCTCAGCGCTGAATATTATCAATGAGCTTCAAATTACTGGTGGGTGCAATGTACAGTTTGCCCTTCACCCAGAAAGCTTTGAGTACTGCGTGATTGAGGTAAATCCTCGTGTCAGTCGTTCTTCTGCGCTGGCCTCCAAGGCAACAGGGTATCCAATCGCAAAGGTTGCGGCAAAGATTGCGCTTGGCTATACACTGGATGAGATCAAAAATGCAATTACCAAAAAGACTTATGCAAGCTTTGAGCCAGCACTGGATTACTGTGTAGTTAAGATTCCAAGACTTCCTTTTGATAAATTTATCAGTGCTAAGAGGACGCTCACCACGCAGATGAAGGCGACGGGAGAGGTGATGAGCATCTGCACAAATTTTGAGGGAGGGCTTATGAAGGCGATCCGCTCACTGGAACAGCATGTGGACAGCCTGATGTCGTATAATTTTTCTAAGCTAAGTGATGAGGCACTTATGGAGGCGCTGCACCGCGTGGATGACAGAAGAATCTTTGTAATTGCGGAGGCACTGCGCAGAAAGGTTTCTTATGATACCATCCATAAGATAACAAAAATAGATATGTGGTTTATTGATAAGCTTGCTGTGTTAGTAAGTATGGAAGAAGCATTGCGGCAGCAGCCTTTGTCCAAAGAGCTTTTAATGGAAGCAAAGCGGTTAGAGTTTCCAGATAAAGTAATAGGAGAGCTTGCAGGGAAATCGGAGAAGGAAATCAAGGCTCTAAGAAGAGAGTGGAAAATTGAGGCAGCTTTTAAAATAGTAGATACTTGTGCGGCTGAATTTGCAGCGGAGACACCATATTATTATTCCTGCTTTGGCAGTGAGACAGAGGTGGAGCCACGCAGGGACAAGAAGAAGGTTCTAGTGCTTGGCTCCGGTCCTATCCGCATTGGGCAGGGAATAGAATTTGACTATTGTTCTGTACATTGTACATGGGCATTTAAAGAATCTGGGTATGAAACGATTATTATCAATAATAATCCTGAGACAGTGAGCACGGATTTTGATATAGCGGATAAGTTATATTTTGAGCCATTGACACCGGAGGATGTGGAGAATATTGTGGAGGTGGAAAAGCCAGACGGAGCAGTGGTGCAGTTTGGTGGACAGACAGCGATCAAGCTTACAGAAGCCTTGCGAAAGATGGGGGTGCCAATTCTTGGGACAGCGGCGGAGGATGTGGACGCGGCGGAGGATCGAGAGTTATTTGACCAGATTTTGGAGAAATGCCAGATAAAGCGGCCAGCGGGACACACAGTATTTACCTGCGAGGAAGCAATAAAGGCGGCGAATAATCTGGGGTATCCTGTTCTTGTAAGACCATCTTATGTACTTGGTGGGCAGGGAATGAGAATAGCCATCAGCGATGAAGATATCTGTGAATTTATTGGGATTATCAATCAAATTGCGCAGGAACACCCTATTCTTGTAGATAAATATTTGGTAGGCAAGGAGATTGAAGTGGATGCCGTGTGCGATGGCGAGGATATTCTGATACCGGGCATTATGGAGCATATTGAGAGGGCTGGGATTCATTCTGGTGACAGTATCTCTGTTTATCCGGCGCAGAGCATTAGCGCTAAGGCAGTGGAGACCATTGAGCTTTATACCGAGAGACTTGCCCGCGCACTACATGTAAAAGGGTTAATCAATATCCAATTTATAGTGTGCGGTGACGAAGTGTATGTGATTGAGGTAAATCCCCGCTCTAGCCGCACAGTCCCTTACATCAGCAAAGTGACGGGAGTTCCTATTGTGAAGCTTGCCACAAGGGTAATTACAGGAAGCACCATTAAGGAGCTTGGCTATACGCCAGGACTTTTTAAGACCTCCGAGTATATTGCCATCAAGATGCCAGTGTTCTCTTTTGAAAAGCTTAGAGGAGCTGATATTAGCTTAGGACCAGAGATGAAATCCACAGGTGAGTGCCTTGGACTTGCAAAAACTTTTAATGAATCACTCTATAAGGCATTTTTGGGCGCTGGCGTAAATCTTCCCAAGCATAAAAAGATGATTCTAACGGTAAATGATGAGTCAAAGGAGGAAGCAGTGGGAATTGGCAGGCGTTTTGAGGCTCTTGGCTACACAATTTATGCGACGCGGGGTACAGCCTCTTATCTTCAAGAGCGTGGCGTTCATGCATTGAAGATCAATAAATTAGAACAGGAGGCGCCAAATCTGATGGATCTTATTTACAGCCATGAGATCGATCTGGTTATTGATATTCCTTCACAGGGATATGAGAGGAGCAAGGATGGCTTTTTAATTCGTCGCTATGCCATAGAGACGGGGGTAAATTGTCTGACGGCGCTAGATACAGCCAATGCGCTGCTGACCAGTCTGGAAAATGCAGAACATCGAACACTGACGCCGATTGATATTGCGACAATATAGGAGGGGATACAGGTGAAAAAGGAGAAGGTAGTGGTGGCTCTTGGGCGAAATGCAATAGGCAAGACGCTCCCAGAGCAGAAAGCAGCCGTTGTCAACACGGCAAAATACATTGCAGATTTGGTGGAGGAGCGCTATCAGATTGTGGTGACACATAGCAATGCCTCGCAGGTTGGTATGATCCGCGCCGCGATGAGCGAGCTTAGTCGTTTGGAGCCAGAGTACACAACGGCGCCGCTTGCGGTCTGCGGGGCATTGAGCCAGGGGTATATTGGATATGATTTGCAGAATCAGATTCGCACAGAATTGTTAAATCGCGGTATTTTTAAAACTGTGGCGACAATTATCACACAAGTCAGCGTGGATCCTTTTGATAAAGCATTTGGACAGCCTTCCAAAGTGATTGGTCGCTATATGACCAAGGAGGAGGCAGAGGCAGAGGAAGCCAAAGGAAATCCTGTGATTGAGGAGGAAAAAGGCTATCGGAGAATAGTGGCCTCGCCAAAGCCGGTGGATATTTATGAGATTGATGCCATTCGTGTGCTTGCTGATGCAGGGCAGATTGTGATTGCCTGCGGTGGCGGCGGTGTCCCAGTGCTTGCACAGGGAACAAGGCTGCGGGGCGCAAGTGCCATTATAGAAAAAGATATGGCGGCGGCAAAGCTGGGACATCTTCTGGACTATGATACGTTGCTGATATTGACAGAGATTGACAAAGTATATCTAAATTATGGGAAGGAAAATCAGACGGCTCTCGATGCTATGACAGTGAAGGAAGCAAAGCAATATAGCAAAGAAGGGCATTTTGGAAGTGATACCATGCTGCCAAAGATAGAAGCATCCATAGAATTTGTATCTGCGGCGCCGGGTAGAAGAGCTGTGATTGCAGAATTAAAAGATGCGAGAGCAGCGTTGGAAGGCAGAGCAGGAACCGTGATTTGCTAAAAATTTTTGTTGCTTGGAGCTTTAAGGTGGGGAGGTAGATGGTATGGGACAGTATCTGAATCCGGGGAATGAAGCTTTTTTGCAGGCGGTGACAGATGATATTTATGTGGATAAAACGCAAATGATTGCCCTTATGAATCAAAGGCTTAATCGCTCTAGAGTAAAATATGTCTGTGTAAGTCGTCCCCGCCGCTTCGGGAAGTCTATGGCAGCAGATATGCTTGCTGCCTATTATAGTAAGGGCTGTGATTCAGGAGAATTATTTGCAGGCAGAAAAGTTGAAAAAGAGGAGTCTTTTCATCTACATTTAAATCAACATAATGTGATTCGGTTGGATATTCAGCGTTTTCTTTTTGATGAATCGCATCTTGACATCTTTATCAATAAGATACAGGAAGCTGTACTCAGAGAATTGAAGGCAGAATATGGTAGCTATTTTACTGTGGACCAATATGGGTTGCCCGGCGCGTTAGGGCAAATTTTTGCACATACAAAAAAAGGCTTTATATTTATTATTGATGAATGGGACTGTGTATTTCGATTTGCAAAGGAACAGTATGAGATACAAAAGGTTTATTTGGATTTTCTTAGAGGGCTTTTTAAAGGTGCAGAGTATGTAGAATTGGCATATATGACAGGAATACTTCCCATTAAAAAGTATGGAGAACATTCTGCAATTAATATTTTTAAAGAATTTTCCATGTTAAATCCGGGACCACTTGCACAATATTTTGGTTTTACAAAAGCAGAAGTGGAAGGATTATGTGAGAGATATGGTGTGGATTATGGAAAAACAGAGGAGTGGTATGATGGCTATCTGATAGGGAAATTCCATATTTATAATCCTCAGGCGGTTACGGAGTTAATGGAAAGTGGAGTGTTTCGGAGTTATTGGACAGGAACAGAGACATATGAAGCTTTAAAGATTTATATAGATATGAATTTTGATGGATTAAAGGAATCTGTGGTAGGTATGCTTGGCAATGTACATTGTAAAATTGATCCATCTACTTGCCAGAATGACATGACAACGTTAAAAAGCAAAGATGATGTTCTTACTCTGTTACTTCATCTGGGTTATTTGTCATTTGATGAAAAAAATTCACAAGTATTTATTCCTAATCAAGAGATTGCCGGAGAATTTATAAGGTCAGTGAAAACAGGAGGATGGGATGGGCTGATACAGGCTTTGGAACGTTCGAATCAATTGCTTCAAGATACATGGAAATTAGATGAGAAAGCGGTGGCAAAAGGAATAGCTGCCATTCATAATGAAACGGCATCTATGCTGAAATATAACAATGAAAATTCTCTTACATGTACTATATTGATGGCATACTATAGCGCAAAGGCTTATTATATAAATCCAATTTTAGAATTGCCATCTGGAAAGGGTTTTGCGGATGTGGTATATCTGCCAAAGAGAGAGATTGACAAGCCAGCGCTGGTGGTGGGATTGAAATGGAATCAATCAGCGAAAGGAGCTATTGCACAAATGAAAGATAGGCAGTATACAGATTGGCTGGAGGGATATACAGGAAAGATTTTGTTAATAGGAATTTGCTATGATAAAAAGAAAGGTCATACTTGTGTGATTGAAGAGTACAAGAAAGATGCGATAACATAACCTAATCTATAATTGTTGGCAACAACAATATTTTCTTAAAAATGTTGGAATAAGCACTATAAATTATAGGTTATTTATGCTATAATCTGTGTGATAAATTGGATGGAGGTGTACCATGACAAAGCTGTATATTAATCCCAATATAAAAAAAGGGAAAATTAACAAGGAAATCTACGGGCATTTTTCAGAGCATTTGGGAAGATGCATCTATGAAGGAATCTATGTGGGAGAAGATTCTACAATTCCCAATAAGAACGGCATGAGGACAGATGTGGTGGAGGCATTGAAGGAGATGAAGCTTCCGGTGCTCCGCTGGCCGGGTGGATGTTTTGCAGATGAATATCACTGGAAGGATGGGATTGGACCTAAGGAAGACAGAAAGAAGATGATCAACACACACTGGGGAGGTGTTGTGGAGGATAATAGCTTTGGCACACATGAGTTTATGGAGCTTTGCGATCAGCTTGGCTGTGAGCCATATATCAATGCAAATTTGGGAAGCGGAACCGTGCAGGAGATGTCCGAGTGGGTGGAATATATGACCTTTGATGGGTTATCACCAATGGCGACACTTCGGGAGAAAAATGGAAGGAAGGAGCCTTGGAAAGTAAAATTCCTTGGCGTTGGCAATGAGAACTGGGGTTGTGGCGGAAATATGCGCCCAGAATACTATGCGGACGAATATCGAAGATACAGTACCTATTGTAGAAATTATGGAAAAAACCGTCTTTATAAAATTGCCTGTGGTGCCAATGCAGCCGACTATAACTGGACAGAGCAGGTAATGAAGATCGCACATCCTTTTATGGATGGTCTGTCGCTGCACTATTATACAGTTCCTACTGGAAATTGGTCAAACAAAGGGAATGCCACAGGATTTGATGAAAAAGACTGGTACCAGACTTTGAGTAAAACACTGTTTATGGACGAGCTTGTGACAAACAATGATCGCATTATGAGCAAGTATGATCCAAAAAAACGCATCGGTCTTTTGGTGGATGAGTGGGGTACTTGGTATAATGTGGAGGAAGGAACGAATCCAGGATTTTTATATCAGCAAAATACCATGCGAGATGCACTGGTAGCAGGGATTAATCTAAATATTTTCAATAAACATTGTGACAGAGTGCGCATGGCAAATATTGCCCAGCTTGTCAATGTACTTCAGGCAGTGATTCTCACAGAAGGCGAGAAGATGCTTCTGACACCAACCTACTATGTATTCTGTATGTATAAAGATCATCAAGACGCTGAGCTTGTGGAGAGTACGATCACCACAGAACAGATTGGACTTGAGAAAGAATATATGGTACCAAACTTAAATGAATCGGTTTCTGTCGATGCGAACGGCAGGGTACATATTACCATAACAAATCTGTCCTTGACGGATAATTATGAGGTAGATACTGTGCTCACAGATGCAAAAGCGAAGTGTGTGACAGGTACGATATTGACAAATGAAATGGGAGCTCACAATACATTTGATAATCCTGAGCGTGTACAGAGTCAAGAATTTCATGATGTCAAGGTGACGGAAGGTGGAATTTCCTTTACTATACCAGCATGCTCTGTATTATCCTTGGAGGTTGAGTTGGCATAGATGAATGGTATAAATGGCAAGTTAAATGAATATAATACTCCTTGGATTGTCCAGCGAGCAGATCCCTATGTGTACCGCCATACCGATGGGAGCTATTATTTTACAGCGACAGTGCCAGAATATGACAGAATTATTCTAAGACATGCAAATTCCCTTTTAGAATTGGCTTTTGCAGAGGAAAAAACTATCTGGAGTAAGCATACATCAGGGGCCATGGGTGCGCATATCTGGGCGCCAGAGCTTTATTATCAAGAAGGAGCATGGTATATTTATTTTGCTGCTGGCTCTGCTGAAAATATTTGGGAGATACGTCCCTATGTGCTTAAATGTGAGGGGCAGAATCCAATGACAGATCCTTATATAGAGCTTGGACCTATGCAGAGTGCAGATGAGGATGAATTTTCCTTTCGAAGCTTTTCGCTGGATGCGACTATTTTTAAATCTATGGGGAAATACTATTTCGTATGGGCAGAAAAGACAGGAGTGGGAAAAGGGATTTCCAATCTTTATATTGCACAGATGGAGAGTCCAACAAAGCTAAAAACCGTTCAAGTACTTCTTACAACACCAGACTATAGTTGGGAGAGAATTGGCTTTTGGGTAAACGAAGGCCCAGCCGTATTAAAACATAATGGAAAAATATTTCTCACCTATTCTGCCAGTGCGACAGGAGCATGTTATGCCATGGGAATGTTAAGTGCAGAAGAAGGGAAGGATCTGCTTGATCCAGAAGCTTGGGATAAGGAGCGGCTCCCAGTACTTGCCACAGATGCATCCAAAGGGATCTATGGACCGGGGCATAATTGTTTTACACAATCAGAAGCTGGAGAGGATATTTGTGTTTACCATGCCAGAACTTATGAATCTATTGAGGGAGATCCACTGTGTGATCCAAACCGTCATGCTATGTGGATGAAAGTAGAGTGGAAGGATGGAAAACCAGTTTTTGATTTTTCCAATAACATACAGTAACAAAATAGGGAAGAATGCATATATTGTATAACAGGAAACGGGGAAAAAAGATTACATATGAAAAATATGCAATCAGACTTTCTTTTACAAAGAAGTACTTAGAGCGAAAGCTCTCCGTTTCCCGATATTTAGTCGATTGCTTCATATAAAAGCTTTGGAAAGAAGGATATTCTCTTTAAGGGAATGTCCTTTTTTCTGTTTGGGTTTAAAATAGAAGTTTAAAACCTCGCTGAAGTATACTACATAATTCGCAAGCTCATCTTTATACGAAATATAGTTATCGTTTATTTGTATATAGGAGAATCATGTTCGAGACAGGTCCACCCAGAGAATGGCCTA
>CAMUFS010000035.1 GCA_947088195.1 uncultured Clostridia bacterium | reverse complement strand
GGTTCCCATCACATGGATTCCAGCTTCCTTTGCGGCAACCAGTATATCAGACGGTGAGAGCAAGTTTCAGGAGATTACTTTTACCTCAGTGCTCTCTCTGATGCCATATATTTTAATTAATACACCGCTGATGTTTTTGTCCAATATTCTGTCAAAGACACAGCAGTCATGGTACGGCGTATTTTCCGCACTTGCCTATATTGGTTTATTTTTGATTTTATTCCAGAGCATGAGGATATTAAATAATTATTCGATGGGAAAAACAATTAAAATGATGATTATATCAGCCTGCATGATGTTTGTTATCTGGCTGGTGCTTGGATTGTTCTATGTGCTGTCAGGCAGAATGCTTCAATTTGTCTTTGAGGTAATGAAGGAATTTCGGCTGAACATACTATGAAAGGAGTAACAGGTGCTTTTATGATAAAAAAATATCTGAAGGAAAGGCTTGGACTTATCATTTTTCTGGCAGTTGCCATAGTGCTTGTTATCTGGGGAGCAATCAGCATATCAATAGCAAGAAAAAATGCAATCACCTTTAAAGATGAATATATCCCGGCTGAAGGGAATGTGAATTTTGATGATGCGGGGAGTTATAAGACCGCCGCAGAGAATGAGACGATGGAGCTTCTCTACAACGAGGCGAAGGGGACTATCCAGCTTAAGGACAAAAAGAGTGGATATATCTGGAAGAGCGTTGTGGATAAGGAGATCTATGACCTTGACAATATGAACCAGCAGTGGTCCGCATATCTGCAGTCTATTTTGACCATAAGCTACAATGATTTGGAAAAGCGCGATGCGCCTCCGGTCAAGGCGTACAGCGCGAAGGATTGCAATGATCTATCGGTGGAATATCTGGAAAATGGTGTGGCTGTCACCTATGGTTTTGCCACACCGGGTATTTTCCTGACAGTGGAATATGTGTTAGAGGATGGAGAATTTGTGGTGCGGATTCCGCATGAAAAGATACAGGAGATCACAAAATATGCACTTACCTCCATGGAGATTCTTCCCTATTTTGGAGCGGCGGGCGATGATGTGGACGGCTATCTATTTTATCCAGATGGAAGTGGTGCGATTACGAGGTATGACAATGTATCCAACCGACCTTCCAGCGTAAAAGCGGGCATGTGGAGAACCTATTCAGATAAAAGCATGAATTATGAGAATCTGGTGTTTTATGATAATACAAGCCGGTATTCTGCAGCGCTTCCCGTATATGGCATTAAAAATAATGATAATGCACTTTTTGCCGCTTTTACCAAGGGCGCGGAAAATTCAGGAGTTGTGGCGTATCCATCTGGCTATGTGGTAAATCTAAATCATATTGGTTTTGAGATCTATACCAGAAATGTGTTTGACGTCAATATGTTTAATGTCTCCAGCGGTGTCGGGGAGACTTCTACTGGAAAGATGATCCAGAGGGTGGACAGAGCATTGATAAAAGAGGACAGGGAGATTCGTTTCTTTCTGTTAAATGGTGAGAAGGCAAATTACAGTGGCATGGCTTCCACTTACAGGGATTATCTGATGGAGAATGGGCTGTTGACGGGTGTAATTCAGGATGGGGACAAGCTTCCGCTATCTTTGGAGTTTTTGATGGGTGTGACAAAGGAAGGAATGATCTTTGATGAATACATCAAGATGACAAGCTTTGACGATCTAATTGAGATCTATGACAGGTTGAAGGCACAGGGCATTACTAATACAGAGACGGTGCTTGACGCATGGCTTAAGGACGATGCTGGTTATCCGGTGTACTGGCCCGCCGCAGGACAGATTGGTGGAAAGTCAGGACTAAAGGCTTTAAATAATTATATTAAAGAAAACAGTGGAAATCATGTGTATCTGCAAAATGACTTTTTGATTGCTTCCAGTGAGAACGGTGGATTTTCTGAGGTGGATGATGTGGTTTACAATGGCCTAAATCAGGCGGTGACAGGTGGCTTTGAATCAACCTTATATCTGCTAAATCCACAGGTATCCTTTGACAGAAGCAACAAGTTTTTGGATAAAATCAAATCATTTTCTAATCTTGGCGTTGCCTATGAGGATCTGGGAAGGGTGGTATACCCAGATTATAATGAGAATGATGTATTTACCAAAGGGCAGACAGCAGAAAAATGGCGTGAGATTCTTGCGAATACGCAGGCGCGGGAGCACAGAACAGCAGTAGATGGCATGAATCAATATACATTTACCAATGCAGATTATTTATATCATATCAGAGAGGAGAGCTTTGGCCTATTTATCACAGATTATGCAGTGCCTTTTGTGCAGATGGTGATTTCAGGACTGATTCCATACTCCACAGAGAGAGCCGGAAATCTGTCTTATGATTTGGAGATACAAAAATTAAAATGGATAGAATATGGCGCTCTTCCTTCTTTTATTCTGACATACGAGGATGCCATCAATCTGAAGGAGACAAATTACGATTCTATTTTCACATCGACCTATGATGTGTGGGAGGAAAGAGTTATTGAAGTATATAAGGAATTTCAGGAGAACTTTCAGTGTGTGTACGGTTTGCAGATGACGGAGCACAATGTATTGGAAGAAGGACTGGTAAAGATAGGTTATGAGGACGGAACGCTTATCTATCTGAATTATAACAATGAGGACAAGACAGTGGATGGAAAGATGGTTCCCCAGAAGAGCTATCTGGTGATAGGGGGAGGTGTACAGGGATGAGTGATAAAAAGACAAGCAAAAAGCCTGTCAAGCTTTCTTTGCGGACAAAGGATCAATTAAAGGGATTAGTTTTTGTATCTCCTTTTATTATCGGGGTTCTTATGTTTTTTGCTTATCCAATCTTTCTCTCTCTGCGGTTAAGCTTTGGAAAGATTGACAGTATTATTGGATTAAAGATTTCATGGGCAGGCATCACAAATTATACAAGAGCGTTTCTGATTGATGTGGAATTTCTTCCCACCTTTTTGGAAGTGATCAAGGATACGATTGTAAAATATCCTCTGACAATTATTCTGTCATTGATTATTGCCATAATGTTAAACCGAGATATTGTGTGCAGAGGCTTGTTCCGAGTAATATTCTTTATTCCATTCTTACTTGGATCGGGCGAGGTTATGAAGCAGCTCTTAAATCAGGGTGTGGACAATCAGGTACTCAATATTATGGATGGGCAGATTATTCCGTACAATATTTTAAATTATTTTGGTTCCACCATTGTAAATGGCGTGCAGAGTATTTTAAGTATTATGGTGACCGTGCTGTGGGGATGCGGCGTGCAGATTCTTCTGTTTCTTGCAGGGCTTCAGAGCATCTCCCCGGCTTTGTATGAGGCGGCAAAGATTGATGGGGCAACGGAGTGGGAGATTTTCTGGAAGGTGACAATCCCTATGATCTCGCCAATGCTTCTTCTAAATCTGATTTACACAATGGTAGATTCTTTTGTCAGTGTGACAAATCCAATGCTTGAGTATATTCAAAGCTTTGGATTTTCCAAGGGACAATTTGAGTATGCTGCGGCGATGGGCTGGATTTACTTTGCCTTTGTGGGAGCAGTGGTTGCAGTAGTGTTTGCATTGATGAAAAATTATATGCATACAAACGAGGTAGAGGAGGTTAGGAAGCGTGGAAAAGACAAAAAGCATAGAGTCTTCACGATCGAGAGAGCGCCGAGAAGAACATTTGAGTAAGCTTAAGCTGAGATGGAGATTGTTTAAGGGCAAATATTCCAGCGTGTCTGGCTATAAAAGGCTGCTTGTCAAGATAGCCATGTACCTGCTGCTTTTGGGATTGGCATTTGTGTTTATCTATCCATTTATTTATATGGTAATAACATCACTAAAGTCCGATGCGGATCTGAATAGCCTTTCTGTTCAGTGGATACCGACAGAGTTGAAATTTGAAAATTATTTTGTCGCGATCGATATTTTGAAGGCGGGAAGATATTTGAAAAATTCCTTGTTTGTCACAATCGTAGCTTCTGTAGGACACATTATTTCCTGTTCTTTTATTGGATATGGATTTGCGAGATTTAATTTTCCATTTAAGAAGTTTTTATTTGCCTGTGTGATCTTAGCATTTATTGTGCCAGTACAGACATTGATTATTCCTATGTATCTGACCTATTCCAATCTGGGATGGCTGGATAGTTATCTGCCTTTGATTGTACCGACATTTTTTGGATTCGGATTAAAGGGAGCGCTGTATGTATTTTTGTTCCGGCAGTTTTATCTGACTCTGCCAAGAGATCTGGAAAATGCGGCGCGCATAGATGGATGTGGATTCTTGATGACTTACTGGAAGATCGTGTTCCCTCTGGCGCAGTCAACCTTGATGGTGGCACTTGTATTATCCGTGGTATGGCACTGGAATGATTTTTATGAGCCAGCGATCTTTGTCAGCAAGGCAAGATTAGGATTTTTGCCGCCTCGCCTAAACAGCATTGTGGCAGCGGTAAATGCGCTTCCTGAGCAGATGATGGAATTGCTTGCAAGTCTTGGTTTACAGGATGGAGAAGACACATTGAACAATGCGGTGGTTATGTCAGGTGCAACGCTGATCAGTGCGCCAGTTTTAGTATTCTTTGCCTTTGCACAGAGAAAGTTTATGCAGGGAATTGAGCGTACAGGTATCACTGGCGAGTAAAGTATGTTTTATTATTTTTTGGTAACAACACAGTATATATCTGTGAGGTTCAATATATTTATAGGGAGGTAAACTATGAAGAAAAAGGTAACAAAAAAAGTTTTGGCAGGAGTACTGTCAGCAAGCATGGTGTTTGGATTGACAGCCTGCGGCGGCAATGGAAACACAAATACGACCACTCCGGCACCCACCACAACGGCTTCCGGCAATCAATCGACGGAAAAGGATGCTGCTAATGCGACAACAACAGAACAGACAGAGTTGGCACCATTAAAGTTAAGTGTTATGCTGCCAAGCAATACAGAGCATGCCAAGGGTGATCTGCCAGAGTTAGACAGGATGCTTCAGGATATCAGTGACTATACCAATACAGATGTTGAGTGGATCTTTTATGCAGAGGATATGTACAATGAAAGATTGACACTTCTATATACATCAGGTGATCTGCCAAGCGTTCTTGTAGCAGCAAAAAATGCAGAATTTATAAATGCATGTGAAAATGATTTCTTCTGGGATATTACTGATTATGTAGATGACTACAGCAATCTGGCAACTATTCCTGAAGTAGTAAGGCTGAATGCCGGCATTAATGGAAAATTATATGGTGTTCCGCGCTCAAGAACAATGGCGCGCAATGGTATTGGCTATCGTCTTGACTGGCTGAATAATCTAGGATTAAAGGAGCCTACGACACTACAGGAATATTATGACATGCTCTATGCATTTACTTACAACGATCCAGATGGAAATGGGCAGAATGATACGTATGGTTTTGTGTTAAGCTCGTATACTGGTCCATGGGATATTATGCAGCTTTGGTTTGGAGCACCTAACGGATGGGGAATTGATGACAATGGCGACCTGATTCCCGCACATATGACAGAGGAATATGACAATGCATTAAAATGGTTCCGCCAGATCTACTCAGAGGGACTTGTCAATCCTGACTTTAGAGATCTTCCTACCGAGGATTGGGATGTTCTTTTAAGAACAGGTGTAGGCGGAGGCTCCGCAGATGTTATAGACCGTTTTAGAAGAAATCAGTCATATTTTGAGCGGGAGGGAATTTCTGCAGAGACACAGCTTGCAGGAGCGATAGATGCAGGATTTGGTATGCGCTGTATGCCAACCAGCGGCTTTAACAATATGCTTTCCATCTCCAAGACAAAGGTTAAGACAGAGGACGAGCTTAAGAGAGTGTTGAAGTTTTTAAATGATTTGAATGATGCAACTATGCGTGACATCATTGAGATTGGCTATGAAGGTGTGACATATAAGATCAATGAAGATGGGTATTTTGAAAGATACACAGAGGAAGAAAAGACGGCTCTTGGAGTGACAACAGCGGCATATAACAAGGGTTATGCAAATGTTCTTGCAGGCTTCTCCACCGAGGAGGAGAAGGAAAAGAGAGTGCCGGGTGTACCATATGAAGGATTACAGGCATATGAGAACCAGTTGTATGAGGAGAATATTCCTTATTGTATACCAAACTATGGAGCATCTTATACTTCTGCGACCTATGTGGCATCTGGGGCAGAATTGGATGAAATTATCAATAATGGAAGGCTGGATTATATTACAGGTGTCATTGATGATGTTGGACTTCAGTCTGTGAAGGAGCAGTGGCTTAAGAGTGGCGGACAGAAGGTAATTGATGAGATGAATGAGCTGTATCATGCGGCTGGAAATTAGAAATAAGTCAGAATGATAAAAACGTAAAAGGATAAAAAAGCACTGTTTTATAGAGAAGAAAAATATTTTCTATAAAACAGTGCTTTTAACAGTTGGGTTGAATTTTTTGGGCGGACCTCTCTCCAACATGATTCCATACATATTTATATATCAACAACAGGAAATATTATCTGCATCTTAAATCCTTCTCCCCATTCAGAAAATGCTTCTAAAGAAAGTCCAAGCTCTTTTGCCACTTCTTTTGCCAAGTATAGTCCCATTCCAGTGGCTTTTTTTCTATTTTCACCGGAATCTCCGGTAAATCCCTTTTCAAAGATATAGGGAAGATCGCATTTTTTCACTCCTATTCCATTGTCGCAGATAGTTAGGATACTGGTGTGTTCTTTTTTTAAAAAGGAACAGCATAACTGTGGTTCCTTTTTATTTTCCTTGTCACTATATTTTATCGCGTTACTCACTATTTGTTCGATTAAAAAACGAAGTCCTCTGCGATCGGTATAGACAAAACCTTCCAAATCTGTTTTGATAATCAGAAAGCCTTTTTCTTCTAACAAGGGCTGATAGTCCTCCAAAACCTCCTCCACACATAGATGGATGGGGAGTGGTTCAAATAGATAATCCTTTCTTGCACCTTTCAGCCTTGCATAGTATAACATCTGATTGATATACTCCTGCATACATGTCTGAACATAATCCAGTTTGAATTTCATACTTTCTGGTAGTTCTTCTCTTCGATTGTCTAGGAGCAGGGTAAGAAGAGAGAGTGGAACCTTGATCTCGTGTGCCCAAGATTCTACATATTCTTTGTATTCTTCCATCTGAGTTTGTAATTGGTTATTTTTATTTTGATTTTCTCGAAGTATGGTTCCCAGATAATGTATGGTTTCTGTGTGGGAGATACCAACCGATTTTATAAGTAGTTCTTCTCTGTATTCATCTGGGGTGTCCAGAAAGGCCAGAAAAGCTTTTTCTTTTTTTTGTTCTAAAAAGATAAGTATGACACAAACAGCAGAAAAGCCGAGAATTGATGATAATAGTAATATCACTGACAGGGCTCGAAATACTTTTAGATCTGCAATCCAGAGCAGTAGTACAAAAAAGGTGTTCAGTAAGAGAAGTAGAAGGAGCCATGGCAAATAGCTTCGAAGCCGTCTTGTGTTAGCTTTCATGTTTATCCTCCTGAATCTTTTTTTCTTCCACGGCAAAACGATATCCCAATCCACGAACAGTAAAAAGCTGCTGGCGGGTTTCCAAGCCAGCCAGCGTCTTTTTTAGTCTTGTCAGGTTTACTTGCAAAGCGTTTTCATCAATAAACTCTGTGGTTCCCCAGAGAGCCAGACATAGCTCCTCTTTTGTGACAAGCGTATCGCCATGCATGAGGAATACTTCTAAAAGCTTTCCTTGATTTTGTGGAAGAATCATAGAGTGATTGTTGATATATATGGTATAGGTTTGCCGATCAAGCAGAAAATCAAAGCCTTCCAGCAGATTTTGTCTGCCCTCATAGCGTTTTAATACATTGGCGATCCGTGCTAATAGCCGTTCTCTTCTGCATGGCTTGGTCAGATATTCATCTGCCCCTAATTTTAAAGCATACAACTCATCCTGCATCTGATCGCGAGAAGTTAGGACAAGGACAGGAATTGCACTATTCTGTTTGAGATCACGGCAAATTTGAAAGCCTCCGGTTCCCGGCAGATTTAGATCCAAAAGAACAAGATCGGGGGAGAGGTGCAGAAGTGTTTTTGTGGCATCTTCAAAATTGTCAAGAGCCATTGTCTTATATCCGGCTCTGTCAAGCATTTCTGCCAGTTCCTCCCGCATCAGCACCTCATCTTCCACAATGGCTATTTGCTTCATGTTCTTCCCCCTCTTTTTTTACTCTTCTCTCTGTGGCTCCATCAATGTCAGCAAATATCGGCTGCTGGAGCTTTTCACTGCAAGGATATATAGATATTCTATCACAAAAAGTACCAGAAGCATAGCGGCAGAAATCCACATCATCTCCATAATGTTGTTTTGAAGAACAGAGGGAAGAAAGCCGGTAAACAACGCCCTAATGCCAAACAGGCTGCTGATAATAGCGACAAATGTGGGAATCCCAAAGTACCATACAATCTGTTTTCCTGCCGACTGGCACAAAGCGTTATAGGTGATGCCAAGGCGAATTAGGATTTGGTATCGCCGGCTGGATTTTTGCTGTCCTGTAAGAAACTGCACGCCGAGAACGGTATTTGCGACAATCAGAAAGATGATGGCCAGATAGATTGTGATATAGCTGGCGGCAACCATATAAAACATCTGCCTTCCCATATTTTGCAGATAACTTTCATAGGATAGCTCCAATTTGTCTAACTGCGTATTCATTTTTGCTATTGCACTCATCAGGCTTACATTGCCCATACTTTCTCTGTCTAAAATACCATTGAGATAGACCTCCCATTTTTTGCAGGTATAAAAATCAAAAGCTTTATCGGGGAGAATCAGCGCAAAAGATAATGTAATGGAACGATCTGTCACAAATTTTGTTGTCTGTACAGTTCCCGAAAGAAAAAGTGTTTCTTGGTCCAGACGACACGCTGGCTTGGATGCCAGAATAGAATCAAGCATTTCTTTTTGCTGTTCTGTGATGAAATCCAAATCGATAAAGACGGCAGCCTCTTCATCCTTTAACTCCAATTCCGACATTCCTGCCAAAGAAAGCAGGTAATTGTATTCGCTGAGGGAAAGGAGGTATGGATAGGACACATAACTAAAATTATTGAGAAGAATGTTCCTGTCTTTGGATTCTGGAAATTCTTTCAAAGCTTCCATAACAGAATCCATCTGAAATGCATGGTTATAATCCTCTGTGGTTTTGATGCGCCCTAGCTTTATATCAAAAAGCTCCAAAAACTGTGATGCTAAGTTATTTTCTGATAAAATTTTTCGAATGGCAGTGGTATCCTGCTGATAAGAGCCAAAGGTATAATCAAGAATATGTGGTTCTGATTGACTATATTGGCTTACAATCGCCACTCCAGCGCCAAAGCAGCACAAGGCTACCAACATCATTAGAGAACTTATTGCCAATAGATTGGAGCGCCGTATCACCTGTTCTTGAAGCTGACGAAAATTAAATACATGAAGTTTACGATGTTTTCCCCCATGCTCTGCAAAGAAGCCAAGCAGCACGCGAAGTCCAAAGAATAGTAACATGGTTCCCAAAAGTCCCAGCAAAATTGTGATACCCATCTGATCCACTCTGTGCCATGCGCTTCCACAGATTGCCTTTCCATAAGCCGTGCCAAGAAATACAATACCAACAACAAAGGATAATAAATACACAAAAGAGGGCATCTGTGCCTTAACTCCCTCCGGTGTCTCCGTCAACAGCTCACCTATTTCCTTTCTTGCAACCTTGCCACTTAGAATTAAAAAAGCGGCAAATTTAATGAGCAAAAATCCTGCAATAGTCCAAATGGCGGCCTGCAGTGAAAAGGAAAAACGGTGCCCAATAATAGTAAGCCCCACTAATCTCGCTGTGATTAGGCTGATAAGCTCTGATAATAGAACTGCAATCGGCATACCAATCATAAGTGCGAGAACGCTGCTTCGAAAATCTTCTATCAATAGTAGAAAAAATAATTTGGAACGCTGCATTCCCATCATTAGATAAACACCAAATTCATGCTGGTGTCGTTTTAATTGAAATTGTCCTGCATAATAAAGCAAGAAAAATAAAATAAACAAGGTTGCCACATAAAAGATAGGAATCATTTGCATTAATTTGTTTACGGCGTCGCTCTCCATCTGTTTTAAGAAAGACATCACATCTTGATGAGAGAGTGATAGTATAATATAAAAGGATACAATGGACACAAGCAGTGTGACAAAAAACATGCCATTTTCCTTTCGGTTTCTTCTACTGTTGCGGGCAGCTAATTGAAAGAACATTTGCGCTTCCTCCTCCCAACTGAGCGATTACATTTACAATCCGTTCATAAAAAGATTTCCGGGATTCTTCTGGCACATTTCTGCGCAGCTCATGAAAAATAACACCATCCTGAATAAATAATATTCTTCCACAATAGCTCGCCGCGTTAGAATCATGTGTCACCATCAAAATGGTGGCAGCTTCCTCCTCATTAAGCTGTGCAAGCTTCTCCATCAACACCTTTGCATTTTTGGAGTCCAGTGCTCCGGTTGGCTCGTCGGCAAGAATAATGCTTGGATTTAGAATTATTGCTCTCGCGGCTGCCACTCTCTGTTTTTGTCCACCGGACATCTGAGAGGGAAATTTATCTAACACATCCTCAATTTCGAGACGTGCCGCCAGTCTTTTTAGGCGTTTTTTGCCCTCTTTTTCAGAAATATTGTGAATGGATAGAGGAAGAAGCATATTTTCTCGGCCAGTTAAATTATCCAGAAGTTCAAAATTCTGAAAAAGATAACCAATCTTCATTCCTCTGTATTCTGCGAGTTCCTTTCCCTTTAAGCTATTAAGGGGAACACCTTCCATTATTATAGATCCGCTGTCTGGCTGAATAACTGTGGCAATGCAGTTTAGAAGAGTGGATTTTCCAGATCCGCTGCTGCCCATAATACCTAAAAATTCTCCCGGCATAACCTGAAAGGTAATTCCATCTAACGCCTTTGTCTGATTTGCAAGCTTGCCATAATATTTTTTTAGAGCTTCTACTTGAAGAATGGCTTCCATAATTTGTTTCTCCTTTTCTGTTTATAAAAAAATACTACCATAACTGAAAGAAGAAAAACACTTACAGCTTATGTAAGTTTTGTATGGCAAGTGGTGACAGCTTTTATATAAATTCTGTCTGTGTTTTATACATCTGGGCATAGTGTCCATTCAGTGCCATCAGTTCTTCATGAATGCCTTTCTCTGCGATCGTTCCATTTTCTAATAGAATAATTAGATCAGAATCTCGAATGGTGGAAAGGCGGTGAGCGATAATGACAGAAGTGCGGTTTGCGCAGATTTTTAGCATGGCACGCCGTATTTTTTGCTCAGTAACAGTGTCCACAGAGCTGGTGGCCTCGTCCAGAATCAATATGGGGGCATTGGCCAATACTGCCCGTGCAATGGTTAGAAGCTGCCTCTCTCCTTGGGACAGCTCCATTCCCCCATGCTGTAATATCGTGTCATATCCCTTTGGAAGTCTTTTAATAAAGCTATCTGCACCTGCTGTGCACGCGGCAGCTTGTATCTGTTCTAAGGTAGCTTCAGGGTGTCCATAACAGATATTATTGCGGACCGATATGGCAAATAGTGCAGTATCCTGCAAAACCACACCAAACGCTTTTCTTAGATCCTCCATCTGGTAGTCACGCAGATCGCGGCCATCCAGAAAAATGTTTCCTGCTGTTATATCATAAAATCTTGTGAGCAAGCTGATAATAGTTGTCTTGCCAGAACCAGTGGCACCTACAATAGCGGCTTGTGTGCCCGCTGGAATTTTTACAGAAATATCCTTTAATATAGGCTTTTCTGGTGTATAGCCAAACTCTACATGGCACAGCTCAATGTCCCCTCTTGGATGATTTAGGCACACAGCCCCTTCTTTGTCCGGCGGTTCGGGAGTTTCGTCCAATATCTCAAACACTCGCTCAGCTCCGGCGACGGCAGTCTGAAAATTATTGTAGATATTGGCTATCTCCACAAAGGGGCGGGTAAATTGGCGCACGTAAAGAAGGAAGCTTGTCACCAGACCAATATCTGTAATTTTGCCATTGACAAATAATATTCCACTTAACACAGAGATCGCTACATATAAGAGATTATTGATCACATTCATAAGTGGCATTAGGTATCCTGAGCAGATCAGTGCTTGTATAGAGATTTTGCAAAGCTCCTCATTTTTCTCTCCAAATTCTTGTTCCATCGCCTCCTCGCGGCAGAAGGCTTTGACTACAGATAAGCCTGAGATGCTCTCCTCCACTTGACCATTTAACGCGCCAAGACTCTTTTGTTGTTTAGAAAAGAGCCTTCTGGTATATTTTGTCACTGTTTTTGTAAGAATAAATATCATTCCGACACCAAGCAGTGATACCAACGTCAAAAGAGGGCTTAGATAGAGCATCATAAGAAATATACCTGTAACAGTAAAGCCATAGGTTAAAAGAAGGGTCAGGGAATTTGATATGGTAACACTTATATTATCCACATCATTTGTCAGCCGGCTCATCAGTTCTCCATGCCGGTGATGATCAAAGAACGACAATGGTAATGTCTTGATATGACAGAATAATGTTCTTCTTATATGGTGAATCACTCGCTGTCCGATTAGTGCCATAAAAAATGCCTGCAAAAATTTTACCATCCAATCGCCTACATACAGTCCTGTCAGGCACAGAAGTACCCAAAGCACTACATCACCATCACTAATCGCAGTTACCGCCCGCCCTGTCACGTAGGGAGAAAGGATCGATGCGCCAGAGGCAAGAGCAGAGAGCAGTAAGATCCATCCAAGTCCCTTTCTCTGTCCCTTTGTTAGTGTCCAGAGTCTTAACAGCGTTCCCTTCATATTTTTGGGCTTCACGACAACGCCTCCACGTCCGGGGCGCGATATTCCATTTAAATTAGCTGGGGGAACACTTCCATTTTTTTCAGCCATATAATTTTACCTCCCACGTTTACCCAATTTGAGAATGATAGATTGCTTGATATGTCTCGCAGGTCGCCATAAGCTCATCATGCCTTCCATATCCCGACACACAGCCATTGTCCATGCACAAAATATGGTCTGCACGCATCACGGCAGAGATACGCTGACTAACTAACAGAACCGTTATATTTTCCGCCATATTTCGCAGACCAGTTAGCACATTCGCTTCCGTCTTTGCATCCAGAGCACTGGTACAATCATCCAGAATTAAAATATGTGGTTTTCTGACAAGTGCCCGCGCAATGGACAGTCGCTGCTTCTGACCACCAGAAAGATTGACACCGCCCTGCCCAAGCATGGTATCATAGCCCTGCGTACTCTCTTTAATAAATTCCTCTGCACATGCAATTTGCGCTGCTCTTTGCAATTCACTATCTGTTGCCTTTGCAGATCCCCAGCGCAGATTTTCCCGTATGGTGCCAGAAAAGAGCAGTGCTTTCTGAGGCACAACGGCAATGGCAGAGCGCAAATGCTTTGTGTCAATCTGTGTCACATCACATCCATCTATTTTGATAATTCCATCAATAGCATCATAAAACCGAGGAATTAAATTGACAAGTGTAGATTTTCCAGAACCAGTGGAGCCAATAATTCCAACTGTCTCCCCCGGCGCTATATGTATAGTAATATTATGAAGAGCCTCCTTTTCAGCTCCAGCATAAGCAAAAGATACCCCATCGAAAAAAATATCTCCTGTAATATTAGGCAAAAGAGGGTTTTTAGGCATATGCTGTGCAGGCTTTTCATCAAGAACCTCTTTTATTCTCTCAGAGGATGCTGTCGCCCGCACCGCAGTGTTTAAGGTATTAGAGATCATAGTAACAGCAAACAATACTTGTGTCATATAATTGACAGATGCCATTAGCCTGCCAATCTCTGTACTCTGCCCACTCCCCGATATCCATAAAAGAAGCACAATACCAAAATTGACAGTCAAATGAATAAAGGGAGAAAATACCGCCATGGTACGGAGCGCAGCGGTGTTAGCACGGGCAAGCTCCATGGACACTTCCTCGAATTTTTCCATCTCTTCCTCCTCTGCATGAAATGCTTTGACAACACGAACAGAAGAAAGAAATTCCCTCGCCACACCATTAAGACGATCCAATTTTTTCTGTACTGTCCCAAAGCGAGGATATCCAAGCTTCATATTTCCCATAACAAGCAGAGAAACAATAAAGATAATTGCTGCCATCACTGGCGCTTGTCTTGGCGTCTGGATCATAATTAAAACAATGGCACCAATACAGATAATCGGCGCCTTTACCATAATGCGCATAATACCATTAATAAACTCTTGTATCTGCGCCACATCATTGGTGATGCGTGTAATAATAGATTCCGGGCGCAGGCGATCAATATTTTCCATGGATAATTGCTGCACATTATGATACATATCCCGGCGCAGCTCTTTGCCTATTGTCTGAGAAACACGGCTGGCAAATCGGTTGCGCATAACAGCACAAACAGCGCCCATAACAGCAATTCCTAGCATAATCGCCCCAAAGAAAAGAATCTGGGAAACAGAAGCATTTTTAATTCCATTGTCCACAATCATGGACATAAAAGTTGGCTGCATAAGATCCGCCACCGCTTCCATAGTTAGAAAGAAAGTGGAGATCAAAAAAATAACGATATGCTTTCGGATATAATGTAAGATAAGCTTCATACCTGCTCTTCTCCTTCTTCTTTTCTTTTTTGTTGTTCATTTTCTTCGTTGTT
>CAMUFS010000034.1 GCA_947088195.1 uncultured Clostridia bacterium | reverse complement strand
AGACCGGGCTCACGCACTGGATAAAAATCCCATGTAATCATTACATCTGCGGGAAATTCCTCCTGACACCACAACACATAATTCGCCTTCTGCCCTTCTTTCTCCGACAATTTATTCTCCAGCCTCATTCTTCCAAGAGGAAAAGTAATCACTGCCTCCCCCTCCATAATAAAATCCTTAATATCCGCCTCGGCTGCAAGCGGATATTCATAGATTAGCTCTGCGCGGCAACCCGATGCCAAAAGCTGCTGCTCCCTAATATCCATACATATCCTCCTCTCCCATTCCTTCCCATTTTCTGTCCGAGATTCTATTATCTACCAGATCAAAAAGCTCTTTTCCATAAGCCGCAAAACACCTTCAATAAAGAAATAATCCCCATAGATAATCGGCACCTCTCTATCCGACTCACGATGATACTTTGCAGAACCAAAATCCACAATCGCATCTTCGTCAGGATTCCAATTACAATGCTTTTCCTCAATGGCACGAAGAAGCCTTACCGCACCAGTATAATATAGCTTTTTCTCCAGATCCTCCACTTTATCTGCAAGCGCAAGCAGCCCACAGGCAGCGATCACTCCGGCTGTGGTATCATAGTACACGGGCTCTAAAGGTGCCCGAAAGTCAATTAACGGCACATAATCAGTTATCGCGACGTTTGCAAGAAAATAATGGGCAACCCGCTTAGAAGCATCCAGATACTGTTTTTTTCCTGTATATTGATAAGCGAGCAAAAATCCATAGATTGCCCACGCCTGTCCTCTGGACCAAGAAGAACCCTCCTCATAGCCTTGTCCTCCCGGATTACCTATAAACTCACCTGTCAATGGGTCTAACACTACAATATGATTGCAGGAACCATCCTCTCTCATAATATAAGCCAAAGCTGTGTCAATATGCCGTTCTGCCATCAATGCAAAACGCGGATCTTTGGTCTCCCTAGTTGCCCAAAATAACAGCGGCATATTCATCAAACAATCAATGATTATATGTCCCGGACGATCGCCGTTCCATGCACAAAAATACTGTCCTGCGGGATTGTAGCGGCTTGCCAGTGCTCCAGCGGCCTTAAGTCCCCGCTCCTTCGCCTCCTCATCCCCGGTTAGACGGTAATCGGCAACTGCCGCGTGAAGCCAGATAAATCCCACATCATGATCCAGCCCCGAATAATGATTTAGAGCCCGATCCAAGCGCTTCTCCACACCCCGCGCTGTATCCAAATAAAGCTTATTGCCAGTGGCATGGAACATCTGCCAGAGAATCCCTGGCCAAAAACCATTTGTCCACCAATGGATGCCCTCTTCACCCATATCCTTATATCTGCCATTTTCAGGAATATAGGGGATATTGGTTCCCACTCTCTGTGTCTGTGCTTCTATCTTTTTACAAATTTTCTGATACACATTATCTGCCCACTGTCGGATCGTTTCATCCTTATAGCTCTCCATAACATTCCCCTTTCCCTATCACAATATGCTCTATCAAGAGTTCTGCCTGCACCACGCTCTCCACCTCCATAACACCCGGCTCTATCTGATACCGAAGTGCTGGAATACATGCATTGGGAAAGATAATATTTACATTAGATACGCCGCCGATCACTGTTCCCTCCCCAAAGCCTGTTTTCAGTATCACCTCACTATAGCCATTCTGATCGGAAACCCTTGCAAGCCCTTCTCTCTCTTCTTTTTTCGTCTCTTCCATCCGATTGGGATAGGAGAAACCACAGTCATATGCCTCACAGATTATAGTACTTGTAATCCGATGCTTCCTTCTATGTCCTTTTTCTTCTGGATATAGCCATGTCTCAACCTCAATTCCCTCAATCGGCATCCAGCGAGCATACACCACATCCTTTTCTATCCGATACTCCTCACATTTTCTTCTTACGTAAGTCATGCCATGCACACGAAATGCCAACATAGAATCTGGCGCTGTCTCACTAAGCTTCTCATAGGATCGTGGCACAGAGAATCCAAATACAGAAGAATATGCAAACTTTGCATATTTCTCCGCACAGTGTGTATGTTCCACCACCGGATACTGTCCTGCGGTCAGTGCTGTCACCTCTCCCTTTCTGTGCTGCATTAACATATTACATTCTGGAATCGCAAACACTGTCTCAAGCTTTGGCATGGGAGCTGCCTTGGCACTCCAGAAAGGATGCTCCTTTGGAAGAGCGAGAATCAAAAACAATTTACATGCCCAATACGGCGATCCCGTTGCATTATATGTTTCTGACATAGTAAGATTTGGATAAGCATATCCCACCGTTAGCACATGCCCATTATCAAAAATAGGCTGACGCATCCAATAATCTATATGTCTCTCTATCACACCCTTTATCACAGACAATGGCAGCACCTCAACTCCAGCAAAGACACAGGCACTAAAAAATGCCGCCTGCGCAAAACGATACGTCTGCGACCGCCCAAATGGCAAAGCTTTTCCTTCATCATCAAACCAATAAAGAAATGTCTTTGCAAACTCTTTTGCTCTCTCCTCATACTTTTTGCATCGTTCTGCATCCTCCGCACGCATAAACTTTGCATACAAAAGACAATAATAGTGAATGGCAAAAGAGACATAATAATCCTTCTGCGGGCGCACACCATCCCCATACCAGCCATTTCCAATATAGAACGATTCATAATAATCTATCGCGCGCTGCATACACTCCTTACTATACGCCTCACCCACACTTTTTAGAGCAAGATTTGTGATAGTATTGAAAAATTGCCAATTATTCTCCACCAGCTTATGCTGATTGATCTCATTCAGCCACGCCGCATAATTTTTCTTCGTCTTATCTGACAGTGGCTCCCACAGCTTTTCTGGCACAAGAAGAATACCAAGACTCAATGCTGCCATCTCTACCATGCGCTGATCCCTGTCATGCAGGTGCCCCCAAAACTCCTCATGCTCTGGGTCTGTGCCATTTTTAATTCCTTCCTGATATACACCAAGCAGGCTCTCGTCCGTTCCTCCTCCTGCCCAGTAGGGAACCAGTCCCCACAGGACGCGGGAAAATCCCTCCATTCCCGCAATCCTGTTTCCATACCCTGCTGCTGTCACACCGAGTTCAAGCCTTGCTTTTCCCTTAGAATAATGGCTTTTCAATGGTTCTGCCATATCAAGAAACATCTGCTCCCATTGCTGCTTTGACTTAGACATTCTATCCACCTCCCTTTAGACTAGACAATCACACTCCAATTCCTTTAAAAATCCTTCCTCTTTTATATCCTCAAGCGTCTCTGGTATATAATTTCCTATCATCTCCAAAGCCATAATCACATTCAAACACCACTGAGAAACATAGTTGGTAGATATCCATGAAATTTCTTTTAATAATTTTTGGTTTGCCGTATCCTCCAGATATTGTGGCTCAAAACCTTTTATTCTATCTTTCTTTAAGAAATCCTCAAGCAGATAATGCCATGCCCAGTGCGCCAAATTTTCATCCTGATAATATTCCGCTCCAAATGCTGTCATTGCCGTTGCCATATACGGGAAGCTCGCCTGTCTTTTGCCAAACATACCCTTTGCCACACTCTCTTTTTTCTCTGGCGGCAACAGATAAAAACGGCCAAAATCGGCTATCATCTTCTTCCATTCTTCATCCTCCAGCAAATAAGCAAGCTCAATCCATACCTGTGAGGCACCCATACAAATCTGCAAATGGCATCCTCCTGTTGCTCTCTCTCCAATATACCTCAAATGACTATTCTGTGGATCGTACTCAAAATCAGAGCCAGAGATCAGCTTGAGCGGCATCTTCTTTAAGTCCTCAATTCCTGTCACAATTTTATCTCTATAGACCGTATTTTGGTGACGCTCCCACTCCGTCATCCAGTTTGAACAAAAGCTTGACCAATCAGGGCCAGAGCGAGCATGAGTCGGATAAACCATACTCTCCTTGTCATAGAAAAACCGCATAGGATCTATCTCAAGCAAAGCAAAATCTGCATCCTTCACATCATCAAACACATCTCCCATCCGTCCGTCCCCGGTCAGATAATAATAAAACCGATGATGTCCCGCCATTCCAATGCGCGCTTCCTTACATGGACAGCCCCAATGGCGCACGTTGTGACGCGAGCCAATGCCCTTATATTTTCCTAGATGATAAGTATCCACCTCAGAACAATGACGACTCATCGCTTCCGCGAGCGTAAAAATATCCTCTCTTCCACTTCTAAGATAAGCATACCACAACCATAGCGTTGGCACAAGCTCTGTATTCTGCCATGCATAGCCTCCCATATCATAGCGCCACACATGACGAACCTTATCATAGGTATGCATCACATCTCCATAATTATAAAAGCCGTAAAAGCCTCTTGCATCAATCTCTTCTTTATAAAATTTAACAGCCTTATCAAGCTGTTCCTCCAAAAACCGAGAAAATGGCGTGCTGTAATTCGGCAAGCTCCATCTGCCAAAAGCCCCTACCTGATGATAATATTGTGGCGAAGCCGACAACACCATAGGCTTTTGTACTTCCTGATTCCAATCAAGCAGATCATTATCTGAGAGAATCGTGCCAGAAAAACCTTTGATCTCAATCTCATTCGTATTTGCAATACCATATGGATCTGCACCCAGCTCATCAAAGCCTTCATAATAAGACTGTGAATAACCTGTGACATCATAATGACGATAATCCATCGCCTCAGCCTCCGGCGTCCAAAGCCATACTGTCACTTCTGTACATTCCGTATCTACACGATCCATCCAGATACCAGAAGGATATTTCTGCCAGAAATCACGAAGCGCCACCGCAAAGCCGCCATCCTCTCCTGCCACAGCCGCGCAGCCTGCCGCGCGACCACCATGCTGACAATCCAGATAACAACAATTTTCATGATTTGTTCTCTTTCGAATCGCATAATGCTCTGCACTGTCCTGACACATATGATAGTTGCTCCATGTAGGCATATTTCCAAATGCCTGCTCTATATCCTTGACAAGCTGCTCCTCCATCTGGTCAAGCTCCAGGTTCTCCCCAGCCATCTGTCTCTCATACAGTTCTAGTGGAAGCTTAGGACGCCAAGCAAGCAGCATATTCATACTCTCATGAAAACATCCATACTCAGAAGCAAACTTCACATGATGATTATATGCCTTCCCCTTTAATGGACATTGAAAACGAACACCAAGTCCCTTGAGAAAATCCTTCTGCTCCTCTCCATCATAAAGGAAAGTATGTGTGATATGTACATTCTCACTCTCCATATAAAAAGCCAAGCGAAGCACAAAGGGAAGAAGCTCTCTTCTGTCACTTTCTTCTCCCTGTAGCGCACTGTGTATCCCTCTAAGGCATATCACTGCCTTTTCTGAGCCATTTTCCTCAAGGACAGCCTCTTTTATCACACCCACATAGGGAACCTGCTTTGTCACAGCGCAGCCATTCTCCTCACCTCTCTCTTCCATAATCAAAGTAAGACTGCCACTTCGCGCACTAATCCTGCCATCCACGCATAAATCCTTAAGAATCAGGTTGCCGCTTTTAGGAATACAGGCATGTACTCTTTGTCCCTCAACAACAAATTGATCTGCCAGTTCCTTTGCCAAAAAGCGATCTGCCACTCTTTTCTCTGTGGTGCTAAGAATAAGATCTGCTGTATTCCTCTCAATTTTTGCTGTATGACGACTCCACTTTACACTTCCATCTGGCCAAAAAGCACTGACTGCACTCTGAACAGCAATCTTCTTGCCAGACTCATCTGTGAGAATATAATCGGAATCAGACTTAACACTCCCCTTCTTCCACGGTGCTCCCCATGTAACATAGCCCTGAAGGGCACGATTTGCCA
This sequence comes from uncultured Clostridia bacterium, assembly GCA_947088195.1. GTDB lineage: Bacteria > Bacillota > Clostridia > Lachnospirales > Lachnospiraceae > RGIG8607. The sequence goes on along the minus strand of CAMUFS010000034.1, from coordinate 9,432 downwards.
TCTTTGTAAAACGAATAGTTTGATTCATATACTTGCTTTCCATCCTTTCTATCATGTAATTATTTACAATTTTTATAATGATTACTATTCTAGCTTACCATTTTCAATATTCCGCCCTTTTTGAAACATGCGCTTAATATTCCATCTTCTTTTGTATATTCCACATTCTCTGCATCAATCTTATAGTTTTTAAATATCTCTGGCAGTTTTATTCTAATTTTATGTTCTGTCACAGCGTATATTTTTGCCTGAAAGTTTTCTCTCTCTCTGTCCCATCTCATATCCACGCTGCCCCATGCATAACAAAATCCTTCTACTTCCCCAACAGACAGCTTTTTGGGAAGTGCGGGTAAAAGCTTTATTAGATCATTCTCTGCATAGAAAAGCATCTCCTGTACACCATTTACGTAACCCATAATTGCGTCAAGCTGTACGGGTGCTGGGTCCATGTCCAAAGTGATTCCCATTCCTCTCCAATCGTTGTGAAGGGTAAAGAAATTTGGCAGTAAACATGCTCTTGCCATATTATCAAGACATTCCATCGCTTTCTCGCCATCCTCAAATCTCGCATAGATTGCTGCCATATGCGCCATGGACCAGCCTGTCTGGGCATCTATTTTTCTGAGGGAAACCGCTTTTTTGTAGCTCTCCAACTCACCATTATTATCCACACTGTTGATCTCTGTTCCCGGAAATACTGGATAGATATGAGACAGATGTCTGTGATTGTAATTGTCCGCAAAGCCATCTCCCTGCCATTCCTTTATGGCCCCTTTTTCATTGGTCTGATAAGGTGGTATGGAATCTACTATTTTTTTCCACAGTGGTAGTTTTTCTTCTAAGCCCTCACAGATGGATGCTATTTCTCCCAAATTTGTAAAAAATTCTTTTATAATTGCTAGATCCATTGTTGCGTTAATGGTTGTCGGCATAGGATGTGCCATCTGTACGCCTTTGGGTGGCATATAGTTGTCTGGTGTATTTTCTGGGGAAACACTGGGGTATAGCTTTATGTTTCCATTGGAATCAAAGGTGATAAAGTCCTGATAAAATTCTGCCACCTCCAAAAGATATGGCAGGATCTCTTCTTTTATATAAGTTTTATCTCTTTTGTAGGTTGCATATTTAATATAATGTTGTGCCAGCCAACCGGCTGCTCCAGTCCAATTTATAATGACGGGGACTATCTGGCATGGTACCGCCACGCCCGGTGTTGTTCCTGCGGGAATCCATATACCGCGACAGCCGTACAATTTCCGTGCATTGTCCCGAAATATCTCCAGTCTTTGATTGTAATAGTGAAATACTGCTTCATGAAGCTTTGACAGATTGCCCGTAAAGCAATGCCAGTAGATCATCTGCAGATTCTCGTTTGCCATATTGTGAGGCCACGGCAAACGGTAACTCCCTGCCCACAATCCATATAGAGGAAATGGATTCCCATCCTCTCTGGTTCCACTGATAAAGAGATAGCGCCCAAATTTCCACAGTTTTTCTACTAATTCTGGAGAGGCTTCTTCTGTAAATGCTTCCTGCAAAAGTTCCTCGTTTGTGTGATTCTGTTCATGAGCAAAGCTTAACCTTGCGCTGTGATACAATAGCCTGTGAAGGGTTATATGTTCTTTTAGTGCTCTGTCATAATCTCCGTCAAACGCTTCTAGTTCCTTCTGAAGTCTTGGAATCTCATTTTCTGGGTCCCCTTTTACAAAAACCTTCAGTCCAATTACAAGATTCGCCGCATTTGTCACATGCAGTTGATTTTCTTGTTCCTCTCTGCAGGTTCCCTCTGTGTAAATTCTCGCCACCATTCCATAGACAGATTGGTCTGTATTTTCTGAAAGATAGATCAGTTCTCTGCCTTTTGACCAACTTTTTTTATGACTTTTAATATAATCCCTAATATCATTTGTCTTTTCTCCGGCATTTTCGTGCATATCCAGCCAGAGACTTACATCCAGATCGGACTGTTCGGCACAGATTCGGTATAATACCATATGCTCTTTCCGGGATACAAAGCCCTCTGTTCGGCGAATGCTCCCATTGTCCAGCCATTCTGCTGCCGCCACTCCTTTGTCCATAAACAAAAGTCTCTGATAATGTCGAAAGGTTCCTTTTGGAGCAATCACGGCTTTTAGAGCACCCAAAGGAAATGGTGTCTCCATATGTGCCTGGTATTCCTTGTTCTTCAGCTCATTTACTATTTCCCAGCTTGCTTCCTTGTATTCTCCCTGATCCATCCTTGCGCGCATACGCCCAAGTGCCTGTGATACATCTGGCAAGATAGCGTTGCTTCCTCCGCCCCACAGCTTGGCATGATTGATAATAACCGTCTGATATTTGGAGCCTCCAAGGAAACTGGCGCCAAGCGTCCCGTCTCCGCTGACAAGCGCCTCGCGCCAGATATTCCTCCAGAAAGAAGCGGGGTAAGAAAGCTTTAATGTATTCTTATCCACCCTGTACTGTTCCATCTCTGTCCTCTATTCTGTGATCTGCACCGTTTCATGTGTTTCATAATCAAAATAGCTGCCCTCTAGCATGTGGATCAGCGTGTTGGTATATATAATCTCTATTGTATTTTCTTTTTGCAGCAAGCCTTTTCGAACCCTCCATGTATTTGGAGCAAACGCACGGACACCAAGAGACTCTCCATTTACAATCACCTCGATGCAATCGTGAAGCTCATCGGAACAGCTCAAGCGCAGCTTTGCCTCCTTGCCTTCTTCCGCGGCAAAGGTTTTGCGGAAGGTAAAATCTCCGCTATAATAGGGAAATCCTTCGATATAATGCTTTCTAAGTGCCGCTTTTTCTGGAAGTGCTGTAATTCGCCCACCTTTTACACCAAAGTCTCCCACAAGGAACAGTGGATCACGAATGCCATCCCAATCATGCTCTGCTGTCACAGCAATGGCAATCTCATTCTCTCCCTCCTTTAGATACCTAGCAACTTCCTGTATTTTATTGTTCTGATCATTAATAAACACTGCCTGAAACTCTTTATTATCTAGGGCATGTCCATTTACTGTTATTACAAAATGGCCAGTGATTGTTCTATTATCTAGCAAAAGTCCTGCTTTTTCTGGAACCTTCTCCACATAGACGGTCGTTTTATAGTATACCTTTAATGGATATTTGATATGAACCGCTTTTGGCGTGCCAAATTCACTCTCATACACCAACGAAGCTCCGGTAAGAATACCCGTCGCATCACAGGTTTCAATAAGAGTTGCCACCTTCGTCTCCTTCCAGTTCTTCTGATCAAGGGATACTTTATAGTCTTCCATGCGGAAAATATTTCCGCCATGTATGGACACCTCCATCGGTTCTGCTGTATCAATTACAAGCACAGGGGCAGATTCTATCTCCGGCTGTGCCGCTCTCTGATCAAAACAAATTAGCTTTGTCTCAAATGGCGCCAAGGCAAGCGTAATCTTATCGTTATCTATCGCAACGCCACGGATACTACTATCCTCTAAGCTCATACTCCACACACTATTGTAATTCTCTTTCAGCTTTATGCTGGCATTGACATAATTTTTCTCATAGTTGCCAAGCATAATATAAAACTCTCCTGATTCTCTTCTCCTAATACAAGAAAACAGGCTCTTTCGATCTTCATTCCTTGTACATACCTCCACAGGACACTCTGTTGTTTTTGCAATAAGAGATAACCATTTCTCTTCTTCTCCTGCCTGCTTCACGCTCCCAGATGTGGACACAAATATGGCATGGTTCTTCTGTATTATCTGAATCTTCGATTCTCCGTTATTCTTTCCCTTCCAATAATCTGAGCGGACATCTCGCTCTACGCCAAAGATTTCCTTCCAGGTAACATCAGGCTGTGCATCCTTATCTATTGGCTCATATGGAAGAAGCCCAAGAGCAATCACATGCCCTCCTGATTCCAACAATTCTTTTATTTTCTGAGCTGCTGTGCTCTCTAAAGCCGTATTGGGCGTGAGCACCAAAGTATTATACTCTGCCTTTCCTATCTTAATCCTTCCATCTTCTATCTGTGCCATGGCAAGAATCTCTGTATCCAGCAGATCGGCTCCAATATGAGAATAGCGAAGCTCTTTCACAATATGCATCCAGTCATCCTTTAAAGCTTCAAGCTCTGCTTTCTCTTCCTTATCCGTACCAGCATATCCAAATTTATGGAATGGATTTGCCAGATGTGTCCAGTAGGATACCACCGGATCAAGAATTGCGATATGATTTGTGGATTCAGTATTGCTCAGCCATGCACTCAGCCTTCCGGCATAATCTGCTAGAAGATGATAATTCTTCCAATATGGATTCTGCAAAAATTGGGAAGGAGGTGCATCATGCTTTGTGATAGAATCCATTGTATAATAAAAAGCATGTACGTTATAAAAATTAATGCCCATAGAAGCCAGCAGATCCAGCATCCATTTTGCATCCTGAAGCGTCATGGACCAGCCCACACTGTGGAAGCTCTCGATCATAGCATACTCTCTGCCCATCTGTCTTGCCACAGAGCTTACGCCCATCGCACAGCTTCTATAACTGTGCAAGTCATTTTCATAGGTCCAATCCAGCGATTTTCCCAGCTTCTCATGTGCACAATCGCCTCCCGGCACCGTGGAGAAAATCTGCGTGGAGCGCCGCATGGAAGGCACCTCCGTCGCATAGAGGATCTGATGCTCCTCACACCAGTCCGCCATCTGTTTATGATAATTTTCTCGAAATAGCTCATGAAGAGCCTGATAATATTCATAGCGTATCTTTGCTGCTTTCGGATATGTCTTATCCCCAATAGCAGCCAGCACAGTACAGATATCATATCCATACCTTTTTTCAAAATAAGGCGGGAGCTGCTCCGACCATGGGAGTCTTCCAAGTAGCCCAACCTCATCCGAGAACATACCATAGACACTCCTACCCATCTCGTCCCCCAGTGTCCTCTGATATTTCTCATGAGTTGTCTCTATAAAGGTTTTAACGGCTTCTTTATTACATGGATCAAAATATCCTCCATAATATTTAAAATCTTTTAATTTCTCACAGCAGCAGACAAATATTCTCCATTCGCCAGCGGGAAGCACTACATGTAAGATATGTCTTGGCCCATAGGAGAAAAAACGCTTCATATTGTATGCAGTAAGCCCTGTTTTCTGATAGATTTCCTGCGTCTGCAGCACGCCGATATCCTCTGTGACATCAACCGTTTCTGACCAGTCCAGCGTTCCATCTGCCTTTTTTCTCACCGCTTTGGCGTACATTACCTTCTCCCATCCCAGATCTGCCTCGGTCTCCTCTTCACCGAGGGCATCCACAATCTGTATCTGAAGCTTGGTATGCCCTGCCTCAGGATGGCGCAATAATACCTCTCCGCCGCTGACTCCACTTGGATAAGGGTATTCATCGTACAGCCAGACCTGCAGTCCATACTCCTTGGCCCTTTTGCAGGCAAAAGCAATCCGCTCAAACCACAGATTGCCCAGATAAGCGATTGTCTGTCCTTGTCTGGCGCAGATAAAGGCACCTCCCAAGCCCTGAGCCTTCATCTCTTTAAGCTGATGATCAATTTCTTCTTCTGTCAAATCGCCGTTCCAAAACCAAAAAGGCTTGATTCGCTGGCGCATGGTGGGGTGGTTCCATTCTTGTTTCCAGTCCATCGTTTTCCTCTTTTCTGTGCCGCATACTCTATCAGCCTTCTGCGCGCAGCACGAAAACGCAGAAGGGCTGTCACAGCTTTACTGTAACAGCCCCCGATAGTAAGCTTTCGCTTTTATTTTATTGTATCTTACCAGAATGTACAATGTATTATCTTGGTATTTTGTGGTATTTCTTTATCTTATGTTTATTTATCTGCCTGATACAATGCATTTACTTCGTCAATAATCTTCTGTCCGCCCTGTGCAAGCCATGTATCCATAGCTGCGCGGAAGCCTGCCTCATCAATCTCACCACAGATATACTGTGTTCTTGCATCCTTAAGTGCAGTGTCCAGAGTAGCTCCATTTAATGCATAAGTGTCAGAACCTGCCAAATATCCTGATGCTGGATTAAATACAGCATACTGTACATTATCATTCTTAATCTGCTCTTCCAGAATTACACGATCGCTCTTCTTAACCTGAGGATTTCTAGCTGCCTGCTCAGGAATATAGCATACGGTCTGATTCAGTCCAGTATGAGGCTTCTGAGCTGGTGTCCAATCTGTATTAATATCAACAAGGAAACCATCCTGCATCTCATAGCCAATTCCCTCTAAACCGTGATCTGCCAAAGTCAACATCTCATCATCACACATCTTATCAAGATATGTCAAACATGCCTCAACATCAGCTTCTGTCTTTGCGCCTTTGGTAATCATAAAAAATCCTGCCATACCTGTAGTTGCTGTAATAGTAGGCTGTCCGCCCTTTTCCTTTGCAATCGCGCCAACAAAGCCCATGGAAGCTACTTCATCGCCGTTGACAGCAGGAATATTATTATTTACAAAATAATCCCAGATTCTTCTGGAGTTATCAAGCACATCCAACATCATACCACACTCGCCATTCTTTACACCATCTGCCCATGTATTGGTATCACGAATTGCCCAGTCAGAATATACAAGACCTTCATCATACATCCTCTTTACATAATTTACAGCTTCCCAATACTCATCTGTCATATGAGAAGGAATCAGCTTTCCATCTCTCTCTACCCAAGCATTACCTGCGCCAAACCATGTCTGGATAAGATCAATCGGTCCTGTATACTTACACAAGCAAAGACCATAGGTATTCTTCTGTCCATCCCCATCTGGGTCCTGCTCTGTGAACGCCTTTGCCATATTATAGACATCTTCCACTGTCTCTGGCGCACCTAAACCAAGCTTATCCGCCCAGTCCTTGCGGTAGCCAAAACCATTTCTTCCGATAGGTCTTGCACGATACAGTCCAATAATATGTCCATCCACTGTGACCTGCTTTAATACATCCTTGTTTGCCTTGGAAAGATTTGGATATTTCTCCTCGTCAAAAATATAATCCTCCAGATTCCAGAATGCACCTGCTTTTGCTGCACTGATAATAGTAGCATTCAGATTTCCACCCCATGTCATAATCATAGGAAGATTCTTTGTATCCAGAAGTGTAACGCCTACAATCTCCTCTAAGCTGTCATTTGCAACTGGGATATACTCAATGTCAATTCCTGTATAATCCTTAACCTTTTGTAATACTTCCTCATGACCTTCTGCATTTCCAGCGGAGAAAAATCCTCCCTGATGGTCAATCGCCTGAAATGTTACCTTTGGCATCTCAGTAGGCTTATTATTTTCTGCTGCTGTTGTTGTCGTATCATTTTTTGCGGCTGTTGTTGTATCATTCTTTGCCGCTGTTGTAGTAGGTGTGGTGCTTGGGCTTCCGCCGCATCCTGCCAGTGTTCCTGCTGCCATCGCTGCAGTCAGCATTAATGCTGTAAACTTTTTACTTTTTTTCATAGTTTTTACCTCCCTTAGTTTTCCTAAACTATATGTTTTAACCTTTTACGGCTCCAACCATAACTCCTTGTGTAAAGTATTTCTGAACAAATGGATATACGATCAGAATCGGCACGGTAGATACTACTGTTGCCGCCATCTTTACAGCTTTCTCCGGCGGTGCTCCCAAATCACCAAAATCGATTGGTGAACCATCTGGGTTTGCTCCTCCTGCCAACAATACAATTCGTCTCAAGGCAATCTGTACTACTTCCTTGTTTGGATCACGAATATATAACATCGCACTAAAGTAATCATTCCAGTGTCCTACTGCATAGAACAATGAGATGGATGCCAACACTGGCTTGGACAGCGGAAGGATAATCTTAAAAAAGATTCCTATATCAGAGCATCCGTCTATCTTTGCCGCCTCCTCTAGCTCGGCTGGAATCTCTTGGAAAAAGTTCTTTACAATTACCATATTAAACACACTGATTGCTCCCGGAAGGATCAATGCTGAAAAGCTATCCAACATTCCAAGATTGCTAATAAGCAAATATCCCGGAATCATACCACCAGAAAAAAGCATGGTGACAATAACCATATTCATAAAGAAATTTCTTCCCTTTAAATATTTTCTGGACAATGGATAGGCAAATGTGGTAGTAAATGCCATATTGACTAAAGTACCCACAATCGTCACAAATAAAGAATTTTTAAGTCCTCTAAAAATCGCACCATCATTGATAATATAACGATATGCATTGAGAGAAAACTCATGGGGTATTACGAAAAATGCTCTTTGTGTCAGCTCCCGCTCCGTCGCAAAGGAGCCTGCCACTACATATAGGAATGGAAGCACTGTGGATACAGCGAAGGCTCCAACAAACACATAGATAAGAACCTGTACAATCTGATCCCCCACACTTCTCTTAATTTTATTCTTGGAATTAGCTGCTGCCATAAGGAAGTCCTCCTTTCTATTCTATTAATATAATCCTGACTCGCCCATCTTCTTAGCTAGGCGGTCCGCGGATACTACCATAATCATTCCCACAATCGACTTAAACAAACCCACGGCTGTCGAGTAGGAATACTGTCCTCCTGATACACCTCTCATATACACATAAGTATCAATAACCTCTGCTCTTGATACATTGATGGAGTTTCTCATAAGGAAAATCTGGTCATATCCAGTATTCAGAATAGAACCAACTCTCATAATCAGCATAATTACTATTGTACTCTTGATAGCAGGAAGGGTAACATGCCACATCAGTCTCCATCTTCCAGCTCCATCCACCTTTGCTGCCTCATAAAGCTGTACATCTACACCAGACAGTGCCGCAAGGAACACGATAGTTCCATATCCACATTCCTTCCAGATACTCTGTCCCACAATCAAGCCCCAGAAATACTTTGGCTTTGACAAAATATCAATACTCTTTCCTGTAATAGCCTGCAAAATCTCGTGAATAATACCATCATTTACATTAAATAAGGTATAGGACAAGCTTGCCACAATAACGAAAGAAATAAAGTGTGGGATATAAACCAAGGTCTGTGCAAACCGCTTATACCAGGAACACTTAATCTCGTTCAAAAACAGCGCCAAAATAATGGGTGCTGGGAAATAGAACAAAAGGTTCAATATGGAAATACCCAAAGTATTCCTCATCAGCACCAGAAAGTCATTTCCTGCAAAAAACAGCCGAAACTGCTCAAATCCCACCCATGGACTCTTAAAGAACCCCAAAAATGGACTAAAATTCTGGAATGCAATAATAACACCAAACATAGGGAAATACTTAAATACAATCAAGTAAATAAGCCCCGGCAGCAAAAGTAAATACAATCCTCTCTGCTGATAGATCTGTTTCCAGAGGCTTCCCTTTTTTCCGGCAACCACTGGTTGTGCATTTTTTGCCATATGTAATCCTCCCTCTCCGCATATTACACAGTTACAACACATAGCGCTCGCTGCGTTATTCTATCTA
>CAMUFS010000033.1 GCA_947088195.1 uncultured Clostridia bacterium | reverse complement strand
TGTTATTTTGCGGGAAACAGGAAGAGGTGGAGAAATGGTATCAGGCGATGGATGGATTTTTATTGCCAAGCTTTTTTGAAGGTTTTCCCGTTGTGGCAATAGAAGCACAGGCAGCAGGACTACCTTGTTTTTTATCAAATAGAATTACAAGAGAAGTGAAGATTTCAGAAAATGTATATTTCCTGCCAATTAAGAAGGGAGATGAAATATTGTGGGCACAAACAATACATAAAGCGATATGGAAAGGTAGAAAAGATAAGAAAAGTATTTCTGAAAAATATAATATAACTTATGCGGCAAAGCATTTGGAAAAAAGGTATCAATTCATTCTTAGAAAATATAAAAATGAGGATAAAAATTATGGTTAGATGCAAAGGTAAAATAAATATTCCATATCTAATTTTATTTGCACTGCTTCAGTTTCCTCTAAAGCTTGCCGGCATAAAATTTATGGCATATATTTATATCTATTTAATACCTTTTTTCTATTTATTGTATCATATAAATTGGACGGTTTATTTTTTTAGTCGTATTAAAAATAAGTATAGTAAGGTTAGCTGTGCTATTTTTTGTTATCTTATATTTATTTCTATATTGTGGCCATTGCTGACAGGGACTTTTGATTTTACTTACATTACTATATATTGGAGAGGTGTATTTTTTATTTTATTAAAATATGTTTTTCTTTTAGCTGTGTATGAAATGCATGTAAACAAGGAAGCACCATCGGCAGAGGAATATTGTAATTATTATATATATTCCGTTATTTTATATATAGGCTTTACTATATTGATATTAGTTCTGCCATGGCTTAGAGAAAGTATGATGCATGTGCTTTATTTAGAACCAAGTGATATAAAAAATTTGGAAAAAGCGTCATATAAAACAAGATTTGGATGGGGTGGATGGTCTGGTTACGGGGCGACGATGCAGTGTACACTTGCACTTGCGTTTGCTTGTGCAAACAGTATTCTTAGTGCTGGAAATGTCAAAAAGCAGACAAAATATTTAATACTTTCTGGTATTTTAATGATAGGAAATTCTTTTTATGGAAGAACTGGATTAGCAATTTCTGTTGTATGTATGTTATTAACAGTATTGTTTGCTGTTTCCAGAAAAAGAATAAAATATATAGTAAGAATTATTTTTATGGCAATCACTATGATTATAGTATTGTTATTAATGAGAAAATATGTATCTGCCATTGAGGCTTGGTTTCACTGGGTATTTTCTATTTTGTCAAATTATAAAAAACTGGGGCATTTTTATGATAGTGATGGTTCAGTAGAAACAATATTGACGAGAATGCATTGGATGCCAGATTTGGAGACATTATTGGTGGGGGATGGCTTTTATACAGATGGAATTTATTATTATATGCACACAGATTCTGGTATTATGAGACCGATTTTATATTATGGTGTAATACATTATATAGCAAGTCTTATGGCATATTTTATTATTGCATATCAATTATGCAAACGATTAGCGTCGGAAAGAATGCTTATTTTTCAGCAAAAATATGTAAGATACATATTTTTTATGTTTTTTATAATGACAATGTTATTTGAAATAAAGGGAGAATCAATTTGTACACTAATTGGGATGATATTTCCTATAACATTTATTACACAGAAAAAAATTGGAATTGTAGGGACGGAGAATGATAAGCGTGATAATGAGTTTGTACAATGAAAAATTAGTATGGATTGAGGAAGCAGTAAATTCTATATTAAATCAGACATATAAAGAGATTGAATTTTTGATAATTATAGATAATCCTGATATTGATAAAGAGATTAAAGGTTATATAAAGGAATTGGCAAATAACAATTCATGTGTGTATCTAATATGGAACAAAAGGAATATGGGACTTGCGGCTTCTCTTAACAAAGGGATACATTGTGCGAGAGGTGAGTATATTGCTCGGATGGATGCTGATGATATTTCAGACGTTACTAGATTAGAAAAGGAGATAATATATTTAAAGCGACATAATTTTGATATGGTTGCTACAAATAAAAAGAATATTGATGAAGACGGCTATCTTATTTCTGAGGATGCTCCAATTAGGAAAGACCCAAATAAAATATTAATGTATGGAAATATGATTATTCATTCTTCTGTATTAATAAAAAAAGAAGTCCTTTTGGATCTAAATGGATACCGAGAATTTGTAAATTCTGAAGATTGGGATTTATGGCTGAGAATGGTGGAGAGAGGGTATCGAATTGGTATCCTAAATAAACCTCTACTTCTCTATAGAGAAAGAAGGAATAGTGCATCTATTGGCAGACAATTAGAACAATTTTATGTTTCTCAATATATTATTAAGTTATATAAAGAGAGGCAGAAAAATGGAGGTTTTGACAGTTTCTCTGTCAAAGCGATGCATAAATTTTTAAATGGAAAAAAAAGCAGTGAGAAGAAAAAGGGTAGATTTGCAAAAGCATATTCTTATATACAATACGCTTTGGATGCAAAAAGAAAAAGAAAACTTATTTTTTGTATTTTTTATATTTTTTTAGCTGGAATTAAATTTCCATCTTTGGTTTTTAGAGATGTCAGATGGTTTCTTATTGTACAGTGGAAGAAATATGGAAAGTGTAGATAGAAAGGACAATATGAGGTAGGGTAATGTATTCATTTCGGGGTATGGTGGGACATGTATGGATGTGGTTATGTGGTACGCGGCCGATTGTGGATAAAGTGGTATTTTCCAGCTTTAATGGAAAAGTTTTTAGTGATAATCCAAGACTTATTTATGAGGAGATGAAAAAGAGAAACAAAAAGATAGAATATGTGTGGTTAATGCAGGATGATACCATAAAAATAGATGGAGCAAAAGTGGTAAAGGAAACTTCAATGAAAGCGATCTATCATCTAGCTACAGCCAAATTATGGATTGATAATTCCAGAAAAAGAGAATGGATCATAAAAAGAAAAGGACAATATTATGTGCAAACATGGCATGGTGATGTATGTATTAAAGCAATAGAAAAGGATGCGGAGGATTATCTTGATAAGCCATATATAAGATGTGCAAAGCATGATTCTGAAATGGCGGATCTTATGATTTCTGGAAGTAAATTTAGAACAAAAAATTATCGTTCTGCCTTTTATTATAAAGGGGAAATATTGGAATATGGTTCACCGGTATCAGAGTGTTTTTATAAAGATTTTTCTATAGTAAAGGATAGCGTTAGACAATTTTTTAAAATAGATGAAAAAGTAAAAATTGCTTTGTATGTGCCAACATTTCGAGAAAAGGATCGTCTGGATCGTTATGATATGGATTATGAAAGAGTATTAAAAGCATTGTGTCAGCGATGGGCAGGAAGCTGGAAGCTAATTATAAGGCTTCATCCTAATATTCAGTTTTTACAGAAAAATATAAGATATAATGAACATATTTTAAATGGTTCCAATTATAGTATGGCAAATGAATTAATTATAGCCAGTGATTTGGTGCTTACCGATTATTCTGGGTGCATGTTTCATGGGCTGGAGGCTAATAAAAAAGTGATTTTATATGCATCTGATGTTGAGAACTATACTTTAGGAAGAGGAACTTATTTTGATATTCGTAATATGCCTTTTCCGTTGGCAGAAAATAATAATGAGTTAGAGAAAACGATTATTGATTTTAATGAGGAAAATTATATAAAATTATGTGAGAAATTAAAAAAAGAGCTGGGATTTTTTAATGGTGCAGAATGTACGAAAAACATTGTAACGGAGATATTTCAAAGAGTACGGTGGGAGAATAAGTGATTATGATAATAGGATATACTGCAGGAGTTTATGATCTATTTCATATAGGTCATCTAAATTTATTAAAAAATGCAAAGGGAATGTGTGATAGATTAGTAGTAGGGGTGTCTGTAGATGAACTTGTGTCATATAAAGGAAAACATGCAATGATACCATTTGAGGATCGTCTGGAAATTGTAAGAAGCTGTAAATATGTGGATGCAGCAGTTCCTCAATATAATATGGATAAACTTAAGGCATGTAAAGAGTTGGGTGCAGAGATTCTTTTTGTTGGTGATGATTGGTATGGAACAGAAAAATGGAAAAAATATGAGGAAGATTTTGCAAAAGAAAAAATACGAATTGTTTATTTTCCTTATACAAGAGGAATTTCTTCTACAAAAATAACAGAGGTTTTACAGCAAGTTCGCGGATGGTCCAATGGAAAGGATGACAGAAATGGTGAATAAGGTTTATTGTATGAGTTCCTATTTGGGACTTCGGTATGTAGAAAAAGAAAATATGGATTTCTGTAAAAATTTAAAATATAAGCGTCCTTATTTATTGCCAGAGAAAGAAAAAATTTTAATATATACCCCAAATGATATTCATAATGCAATCATAAAACAACTAGAAATTGTGCAGAACCACGGATATCGAAAACTTGGTATTTTGTTGTCAGGAGGAATGGATTCAGCAATTTTGGCATCGTATCTCACAGGAAGTGAAGCATATACGTTTCGGTTTGAAAATGGGAACTATCAGGGAGAAGAGCTAAAGCGTGCTGAGTATTATGCAAAATATTATGGATTGCACCTTCATTATGTTGATATTAGTTGGGATGCAATTTGTAAGAATCTAATTCCTGTAATTCAGGCAAAAGGGGGACCAGTACATTCCATAGAACCACAGATTTATCAGGCGGCTGTGGAGGCAAAAAAAGATGGTGTGGATCTTATGATTATTGGGGATGGGAGTGATTATGTTTTTGGTGGAATGGATGAATTGCTTTCACAGGATTGGACCTTTGATGCTTTTTGGAATCGATATATTTATATAGAACCATCAGAGGTATTGAGGGAATCAGAGTCTTTGCAATATCTATTTGAGAGGTATCGTGATGGGAATGGAATAGATTTTCAAAGATTTTTAGATGTTGTCGCAACAGAGGAAAGCTATGGTTCCTATGCCAATGCCTTTGAAGCAGCAAGCTTGGAGTATTTTGATCCTTATGAGAGGATGAGGATGGCAGAGCCATTAGATTTAAATCGTGTTAGAGCTGGAGAATCAAAATATTTTATTCGAGAGTTATTTTCTATAAGATATCCAACTATTCTAGTTCCCGAAAAATTACCAATGCCCAGAATGGTAGATGAATATTTTAAAAATTGGGAGGGACCAAAACGTAAAGAGTTTAAAGAGAATATTGATATATCCAGATATTCAGGTAATCAGAGGTGGTTATTATGGTGTTTGGAGCAATTTTTAGATCTATACGATGAATAAGGGAATATTAATGAGGAGGTAGGTTTTTATGGGGATACCTAAAATAATTCATTACTGTTGGTTCGGGGGGGGGGGGATTTGCCGGAGTCTGCTAAGAAATGTATGGAATCATGGAGGAAAATATGTCCAAATTATAAAATAAAACGATGGGACGAATCCAATTTTAATATACATTGTTGTAATTATGTGGAGAAGGCATACGCCGAAAAGAAATGGGCGTTCGTGGCAGATTATGTGCGTTTTTTTGCGCTGTATCAAGAAGGGGGAATTTATATAGAGACGGATAGTGAGCTGGTGCGACCAATTAATGAGCTTATAGAATATAATGGATTTTTTGGGTTTGGAAGAGAATTGATAACAGTGCCAATGTGTGGATGTAGTAAGCATAATTTAGTGGCTAGAAAGATATTGGATTATTATGAGGGATGTGCTTTTGACCCCAATAATAGGAAGAGTTACATAACCGTTAATCAAGTAGTATTCCATATATTAACAGAATATTTTGGTTTAATAGGAAATGGAAAATTTCAGATTGTTGGCGATCGAATTGCTGTTTATCCAAAGGAATATTTTCTTGCGAGAGATTATCGAACAGGGATAATCAAGCATTATAAAGAGTTATTTGTAATACATTATGGGGATGGGTCATGGCTTGGGAAATCTGAAAAAAAGCGTTTATCTTATCAACACAGAGCAGTTAGAAGATATGGAGAATTTTTTGGAATGATAATAGGGCCATGTATATACTATTTAAAAGAAGAAGGGATGGGTTCTTTGTGGAGACATCTTATAAATAAATTAAGATGTGCTAAGAAAAAGAATGAAGAGATATAAATATTTATTAAAAAATGTTGCATTATTAACACTTGGAAATTTCACAACAAAATTAGTAAGTTTTTTTCTAGTACCTCTTTATACCAGTTATCTGTCAACAGAACAATATGGTGTTTATGATTATATAGGTTCTGTTATCAATTTATTGATACCAATTCTAACTTTAGAAATCACCAATGCTGTATTACGTTTTACAGTAGAAAAAAATGTTGATCCAGAAGAACAGCAGCAAGTTTTTAGGATAGGAATACGATATTTATTTTATAGTGCAATAGTAGTTTTGATTCTGTTAATGGTTAATGGATTTATTCAAGTATCAGAGCTAATTCATACCTATCAATTATATTTTTTTCTTTTATATTTAAGTATATCTTTAAATCAATTTATGCTGGCATATGCCAGAGGAATGAATTGTATAATAGATGTATCTGCTGCGGGAATTATGGGCGCATTTGTATGTGTTGCGTTGAATATTTATTTTTTAGTGTATCGCGGCTTAGGGCTGGAAGGTTATTTTATAGCAAATATTGCGGGAGATACCTGTATTGTTCTCTATATTTTTATTCGAATGAAAATATGGAGATGCAAGCTATTTTCACCTATATCAAAAAAATTAAGATCACAGATGTTATCATATTCTATACCACTTATTTTGAGTTCTGTTTCATGGTGGATTAATAATTTGTCCGATCGTTATATTGTAATATGGCTTTGTGGCGCTGCGGCAAATGGAATATATTCTGTAGGATATAAAATTCCTCAGATTTTAAATGCGTTTCAGCAGGTATTTTATAACGCGTGGGTGCTGTCCTCTATAAAAGAATATAATTCAAAGGATAGAGGGTATTTTTATTCTATTGTTTATAATCTATATAATTATGGTATGATTGTACTATGTTCTGTATTAATTATTTTGTCCCGATTTATTGCTTATATATTATATGCGAAGGATTTTTATGTTGCATGGAGATATGTTCCATTTTTATTAATATCAATCGTTTTTGGAGCGATGTGTGGTGCGTTAAATGGAGTATTTTATGCATGTAAAGCAACAAGAGCGGCAAGTAGATCTGTTTTGATTGGAGCAGGAATTAATACTATATTGAATATTTGTTTAGTAAAATTAATAGGTCCGCTGGGTGCATCGATTGCTACAGCGATTGGATATGCGGTAGTGTGGATGGTTCGTGTAAAAGACATAAAGAGGTATGTGGAAATTCCTTTACAATTACAGAGAGATATTATGGCATATGGAATATTAGTGATACAAGCTGTGCTTATGTTAATGGATCGAGACACAATTGAGGTATATGGGATTCAAGTGATAGGTTTATTGATAATAGTTATTTTATTTCGAGAAGAAACGAAGCTTATTGTACGTAAAATAAGGAATGGATGAAAAATCAAACGAAACATAATTTATCAAAAGATTGTAAACGGATAATTTTTGATAACATTAGCAACAATTCTAAAGCTATTGAATTTATTCGATTTTTGGCTATAATAGGATTAGGTATTGGGGAGGTGTAGTATGGCTGGGCTTTATGAGCGTTTGATAGAATATAGTAATTTGGATATTTATCCTTTTCATATGCCCGGTCATAAGAGGCGAATTGAGAATATGCCTCCATGGAACCCATGGCAGATTGACCTGACAGAGGTGGAGGGAACGGATAATCTGCACCATGCGGAAGGAATTTTGAAGGATGCTATGGATCGTGCAGCTATTTTTTGGAAGGTAGATCATAGTTATTTTTTGGTGAATGGTAGTACAGGTGGTATATTGAGTGCGGTGGGTGCTGCAGTGAAGCCGGGGGATATGGTGTTGGTTGCAAGAAATTGTCATAAATCTGTTTATCATGCACTTTTTTTAAATCGGTTAAAGGCTGTGTATGTGTACCCGGAATGGATTGCAGAATATGGTATGGCGGGAGGCATCTCTCCAGAAAAGGTGGAAGGTCTGTTGCAAATCTATCCTGAGATACGTGCGGTAATTCTCACTTCTCCAACCTATGAGGGCATTGTGTCAGATATTGGAGCGATTGCAAAGATCGTGCACCGCAGAGGAATTGCGCTGATTGTGGATGAAGCACATGGAGCACATTTTAATCAAGCACATTTTCCTATGTCGGCTGCAGGAAAGGGGGCGGATCTTGTCGTGCAAAGCTGTCATAAGACATTGCCTGCATTGACACAGACGGGTCTGCTTCACCTAAATAGTTCTTTTGTAGACAGAGCAAGGGTGGAGGAGATGCTCTCTATCTATCAAACCTCCAGTCCTTCTTACGTGTTGATGGCAAGCATTGATGCAGTGGTTTCTTTTCTAAAAGATGGACAGAGATTTTTTAGCATATATGAAAATAAGTTAAAGGCTGTGAGAGATAAAATAACAGAGCTCTCTAATATTTCCATACCGGGGCGGGAGCTTGTGGGGAAATATGGTGTATATGATGTGGATAATTCTAAAATTATTTTATCTGTATGTGGAAAAGGTAATCTTTGTTTGAATGGAAAGTGGCTTTATGATAAATTAAGATGTGATTATAAGCTGCAATGTGAAATGGCAATGGAACAATATACCCTTCTTATGACTTCTGTTATGGACACGGAAGAGGGATATTCTCGTCTTTTTTGTGCATTAAAGGAGATTGATAGTTGGATAGAAGATCATAACGATCAAAAAGAAAATTTTTCAATAGAGAAAAATGAGAACTGGGAAGAGATAAGGGAGACGGAGGTCGCAGCTCTTACAATAACGGATGCATTTTATGCGGAAAAGGAGTGTTTGCTTTTTTCTAAGGCAGAGGGAAGAATAAGTGGAGAATATCTTTATCTATATCCGCCCGGAACACCTTTGCTTGCGCCGGGGGAACGGATAAGTGGAAAATTGATTGAGAAAGCAGAGAGACTTAAGCGACAAGGATTTGAATTATGTGGATTAAGAGAGGGAGGAGCTTTTTTAGTCTGCAAGAAGTAAAGCATAAATAATATAAAAAGAATAGGAAAATAGATGGGGAATTGTATGGAGAACGGAAAAATATTTTATCTTATGGGGAAAAGCTGTGCGGGTAAGGATACCATATTTAAAAAATTTATGGAACAACAAAAATTTTATACTGTTATTCTCTATACGACGCGCCCAATGCGCTCAGGAGAAATGGAAGGAAGAGAATATCATTTTGTGACAGAGGAAGAGATGCTGCATCTTCAGAGGGAAGGCAAAGTAATTGAGCTTCGTTCTTATCAGACAGTCCATGGAATGTGGTACTATTTTACAGTGGATGATGGACAGCTTAATCTGCAAAAAGGAAATTATCTTCTTTTGGGAACATTAGAATCCTATCAAAAGATGAGAGAATATTATGGAGACGAGAATTTTGTACCATTGTATATTGAGGTGGAGGATGGCGTGCGTCTGGAGAGAGCTTTGCTTAGAGAGAAGCAGCAGAAGAATCCAAATTATGCTGAACTTTGTAGACGTTATCTGGCAGATGAGAAAGATTTTTCCGATGAAAATCTGTGTGCCTGTGGGATTAAGAAACGCTATCAGAACAATAAAATTGAGGATTGTATAAGAGAATTGAACAACGATATAGAACAATATAAATAATCTTTTATACTGTTTTTCTTCTTATTTTCTATAACGTTTAAGATTAACAATAGCCGCTATTAATGAAACAATCATAGTTATTATATGCAATACTGTCAAATAGCTTGGTGTATATCCATAGTAAAAATCAACTACTACAATGATAACATACCCTATAGTCAGTAAAAAAAATATACAAGATGAAATAAGATATGGTATTTTTTTATTTTTCATAATTCTTCCTCTAATAAATTCGCTCTAATTTCTTAAATTTTGTGTGTATGTCAAACAGGGAAATTTTTCTTTATATAAATTAACGATCAGCGAGTTATGGTAAGTTTCATACCATATCTCGCTGTCCTTAATTTATCAATTTTTACCGTATATTATATTACATAATTTTATTTTAATATTTTTTAGAAATTCAATAATTTATTATAATTGTACAATAAAATAAGCGGGAATAAACATAAAGTTTGCCCCTTTACATTCTGGAAGATGCATAAAATGACTTTCAGGATCTACAGCAAGCCAGTCCTCTATTGCCTTAGAGGTAAGAGTAGTGTCCCGTCTGATATTAATGATTGTTTTTGGCTCTTCAAAATAAGAAAATAGTATATTTTCATGAAGGGCAATGGATTGATATTTATCACCGGTTAGAATACCTTCTCGCACAATAGCGAGATGATGGTGAATATAGCTGTATAATTTATCGGGATAGAGAAAAGCAATTCTTCCACGTTGAAGCTCTGGTTTTGTTGGACGTTTCCAATCTTCGATATTCTCTGGCACCGCATGATAATAGATATGATACATATCTGCCCACACACGACTTTCCTTGATTCCGGGCCAGAGCTGCATATATAGCGTTAAACCAGAGCAAAATTCTTCTGGGCGGCACTCTTCGCCAATGGCCTCTACATATAAAAACAACATATGCTTATAATGGTAGAGGGCAATGGTCATGGCCCGTCCACTGTCAATTAGCTTCTGAGCGCTGTCCGTGCATTGATGAATTGCATCCGACAGTTCAGTATCACTGTATTCTTTATTAAGGCTTCCACGATAGTGGAAGCGTGTAATGGTATCTTTCATAGATAAATTTCCTTATTGCTCAATATATTTTATACATATTTAGCTTATCTGCGAATATCATAGGATTTGTTTTCCATCAGTCTTGTGATGGAGGCTTCGTCTGTAATATTTGTGTCACCACGAATGGAATGTTTCATTACGCTTGATGCAACTGCGAAGTTGACAGCCGTCTGTGGCTCCATGTTTTTCATCAGTGCAAAGATCAGGCCAGAGGAGAATGCATCTCCACCGCCAACGCGGTCGACAATATCAAAATTCATGGTAGTGCTTTCGTAGGTTTCACCATCCATATGGAGAAATGCCATTAAGGAGTTGTTGCTTCCTGAATGTGCAAAGCGAACGGTTCTCGCAATGGCGCGGAAATGGAATTGATTGTCGAGCTCGCGGAAAACGCGGTTCATATCCTTAAAGCTTGGCTGCATGGACAAGCCTTCTTTTACATCTTTTCCGTCGGCATTGTATAGATGAAGCGGTTCAATGCCAATTAGTATATCAACATATGGCATATATGTGCTGAGGACGTCTCTTGCTGTGTTCCAATCCCATAGACTGGCACGATAGTTTGGATCAAAGCTCACGGTTATGCCAAGACGCTTTGCCACAACTAATGCCTTTTCCAACAGAATCTGGCAGTTTGCTGACAGGGCAGGGGTGATGCCGCTTAGGTGTAGCCAGTCATAGCCCTTCAATACCCCTTCTAGGTCTGTATCTGTATAATCATACTCAGCAAAGGCAGAGTATTTTCTATCATAGATTACCTTGGAGGAGCGAACCGACACACCTTCTTCCAGATAATAGGTGCCAATGCGGTCGCCATCCAATATAATTTTGCTTGCGTGAACGTCATTTGCCTTTAGATAGGCCACGGCAGCTTTGCCAAGATCATTGTTGGGCAGTACGGTAAAATAGGTACTATCAACGCCGAGATTGGCAAGTGAGACAGCAACATTTGCCTCTGCACCGCCAAAGTTAATAATAAAAGAGTTTGTTGTGCGAATTTTTTCATAATTGGGTGGTGATAATCTTAAAAGCAATTCTCCGATCGTTATAAATTTCATAGGACCCCCCCCCTTTTTTTTAAATTTATTAATATAATCTTATAATAGATACAGGGAAAAAGCAATGGTATATATAATTATCTGCCCATACAAGCAAGGATTTCCTCCTTCTCAGGCATAACACGCAGAGCACCGCGTCTTGTGGTGATAAGAGAAGCCGCTGCATTGGCGAAACGTAACATTTCTTCCAGATCTTCTCTGGAAAGATTTTGATAGCCATGTTTTAACACGCCGTATAACATGCATCCCATAAAGGTGTCGCCTGCTCCTGTCGTCTCAATGGTGTGTTCCTGCAAAAAGGGAGCCATGGAAACTTTTTCTTTTCCACAGTAGGCGCGGCTGCCCTCTTTTCCAAGTGAAAGCAGTATAAGAGGAATGGAAAATTCATCGCGCAACTTCTGTACAGCCTTGTCATAATCCATTTCTCCTGTAAACCATTGCACTTCATTGTCAGAAATCTTTAGCACATGACAGTGCTGCATCCCATAGCGTATTTGTTCTCTGGCAGCGTCTTCTGTTTTCCACAATGGTTCTCTTAGATTTGGATCAAAGGAGATGCATATGCCAGCCTCCTCTGCAATCTGGATTGCCTTTCTAGTGCTTGTGCGGACAGGTTCATCCGTAAGAGAGAGGGAGCCAAAGTGAAAAAGCTTTGCATTTTTGATTATATCTATTGGAAGCTCATCTTCTCTTAGCATAATATCTGCGCCCGGATTGCGATAGAATGAGAAATCTCTGTCACCGTCTGCTTTGGTCTGTACAACGGCAAGTGTGGTGTGGATATCTGTGTCAAAACGGAGACCTTCTGTGGATATTCCCGTCTCAATTAATGCCTGCTCAAGCTGATGACCAAAACCATCTGCACCAACCTTTCCGATAAATGCAGTACTTTTACCAAGTTTTTGTAGCATGGCAAGAACGTTGCAGGGAGCTCCACCGGGATTTGCTTCAAAAACAGGGTTTCCCTGACTACTTTTGCCATTCTGTGTGAAATCAATTAATAGTTCTCCAATGGCTACTACATCATATTGTTTCATATTATCACCCCAATATTATATTTTATTATAAAACTACTTGAAAAGACAATTTTTTGGTGAGATAATCTCATGTCTTTTATCGTCTAGTTCTATAATAATCCTTTTTCTATATTAACAATAATCTGTAGAAAACACAAGTAGTTTACAATTTTTGTGGAATTTTGTGGAAGAATATTTGAGAGAGGGCCGCTCATAGAACTGGCTAAAGGATGTTCTTGGAATTATTGTTGATGTGAATTTGCTGGTTAAAGATAGCAAAGAATATATTGAAATTTGTGTGAGTCCCAATACTTATCCTGTGAATTACAGAGGTGAGTATCATTATCGCAACGGCAGTACAAAGCAATCACTTAAGGGACAGGCATTGAATCAGTTCCTTTTGAAAAAGACAGAAATGACATAGGACAGTGTACCTATACAAGGGCAGCAATAAAAGATTTAATTTGATATTTTCAGAGAACAGGCTGTAAAAAGCAAAAGAATGGACGAGCCAGATATTCAGGTCAACAATGAGCAATTGCACTGGCAGATTTTTTTTAACTGGTTTCCTGCCTTTCTCTGATGTGCTATGTATAAATAAATTTTGTTTTGTATAAGCAGACAGATAACTGCCTGAAAAAAGAACATAAAAAATCTCCCCAAACTTTAAAACAGATCTGGGGAGTGTCTGTTAAGTCTTTTCGGGCATAGCAATACCGCCCACCACACGCCGTTTTTTTATATGATGGGCGTTCGCCTTAAAATTCTTATAAAATAAAACAAAGCCAATGAACTGTGGTTGTTCACTTGTTCATTGGCTCTGCGTCTTAGCGTCTGGCTCTTTGATAACTTTTGATTTAGATAATGTAGCTTTGATTGCTCCTTTGGCATGAATACGAACAACGCTAACTTCATCGTGTGTTGCCATATAATCCAGTTTTTCTAAATAAGGTCTTTTCCTTTGTAAGTTGACCGAGTTCACGATATAACTTTTCATCCATAAGCGTTGTTTTTACCTTTCTTTTCTCTTTTCTCTCGCAGGCACAATAATACTATAACAATTATACACAATGTAATGATACTTGCTATTGTTGATGACATTGTCATTTTGGGGAACTGTTCAAATTTCAACATATAGGTCACAAAAGCATTAGGGAGATTCACAAAATATGCAACAATCAAGTTGTTTCCAGAAAATTTATAAGCAGTAGCAAACCCAATTCCAACGGCGAACAACAAAAGAATATCCTCAAAGGTACGAAATCTCGGATAACCCAGATGGTAGAACGAAAACGTCAATCCAGAAACCAGAATTGCAGTTATTGTGCCAAATTCTTTCTCGAACTTATTTTGGAAAAATCCACGGAATAAAAACTCTTCAAAAAAGGTTGTCATAATCAGCGGCACAATCCCCATAGGTAGCAAGTTCAATGGAATAATTCCACCTTTAGCCACTATAGGAATAATCTGTCCTCCAATCGAAAAAGCAACAAATAATACTAAAATAAAAATTTGCTTTTTCCCAAGTGTCTTAATCCCAAGGAAGTCGAATACATTTGCCTCTTTCCATAATAAGAAAAGAGGGACTAAAAAGCTAAACAATATACCATACAGGACATTATAGAAACAAAAGTAATATATCGGTTTAAGAAGCAAATTTGCACAGCCGACACAAAGCACTAATAGTGCCTCTAATGTTGATGCTATCAAAATTATTTTTATCTTATTCATGTTGCTTTATTCTCCCTCTTTTTATTAAAATCTTCGATAACCGTTACTTGGAATTTTTCCGCTTCAATCAACATTTCCTGCTTACATTTTGGGCAATAAAGTGGAAAATTCAGCAGGATAGTATCTTCTCTAATTTGATTACGGGTTTTATTCCCGCAAACAGGACAGCGCACCCATTCTGTGTTTTTCATTTGACTACTTTGCTACCTTAGGACAGAAGATTATGAACTGCCCTGTAAACAAAAGGAATATACATACAAAGCAAAGTCAGCCGTTCCCATATTCCCTCATATTTCAGCATCGTATTTTGAAACTGCTCTTTATCTCCCATGATAAAGCAGATAAAGAAAACCAATGCTAAGATAAAGGCGATAATCGACACAACACCAAAAATAAAATCATTCTGCTTAAATGCCAAAATTCCATTTAATAAAGGGAAAAACAAAAATATCATAAATCCGACTGCCGCACTTATTCCGTGTATCTTTGAGGCGCCAGTAACTATATTTTTGCTTTCATTTACACTGAAAAATCCAGAAATAAGCCATGCTCCAATAGCAAAAATGCCAATCGAAAGAAGCACAAAAACTGCCAAAACAAGAAAACTTACTCTTATTGATAGGAAATATACAACTGCTGTAAATGCAAGGAAACCTCCAAGCCAGATAAGCCATAAATTATAAATAAGCCGGACAGGACTCTGGGGGTTTCCTAAAGCACGCATAACCATTATTTTCCCGTTATATTCAGCATGAAATCGTTCTAGTACCCACGGGATAAAAAACTCCCCTATGATGGTAAATAACAAAATAATATTAAATAACCGATTGTTCATTATGTTTCTCATCCCATGATTCCTCTAATACTTTGCTATATTTCCTTGAAAGTTATGTGCTTTTTCCAACAGAGGTCCCTTTGCCCCCATTGTAAAAGCAATATCACTACTGCGGATAGATAAGAGTTCTATTCCAGGCTGTAATTTCAGAACTTCCAACGTGCTCTGCGGCAATTTTATAACTCCGTTGCCGTCAATACCTAACCAAGCATATTTACGCCCTTTATATTGAATAAACTCACCCTCT
>CAMUFS010000032.1 GCA_947088195.1 uncultured Clostridia bacterium | reverse complement strand
CAGCCAAATGTCTTTTTAAGCCTTGAGCAGTCCAGCTTTAAGAAATTTGCCTCATGAGGCCCACCGTCATACTGGTTTTTCCAGATCATTCCCTCGCCCCACGCTTTACAAAAAAGTGTGGCAAGCTCACCTGTTGTCACACAATCACCGTCATCAGGTCCTACATTGTAATATCCCTCATAACGTTTATCCTCATACTGAGACCTGCCAATCTGCAAATATACCATCAATGGCTCCAGCACATGCTGATAAGGTCTGACAGAAAATGGATTACGCACAATAATTGGCTCTTTTTTCATCGCCGCGCGGATACAATCTGGTATAATTCTATCATTGGCAAAGTCTCCGCCACCTATCACATTTCCTGCTCTTGCAGTGGAGATGCGAATATCTCTCTCCTCAAAAAAAGAACGCTGATAGCTATGTGTCACAAGCTCAGAGCAGGATTTGCTATTGGAATATGGATCATAGCCATCCAGATATTCATCCTCCCGATATCCCCATTCCCACTCTCTGTTTTTATATACTTTATCTGTTGTCACATTTAAAAAAGATCGCACACAATCCGTTTGCCGGATACATTCGAGAATATTCACCGTACCCATCACATTTGTCTCGTAGGTGTAGGCAGGATCTTTGTAAGAATCCCGCACAATCGGCTGCGCGGCAAGATGAAAGACAAGCTCTGGCTTTGATGTCTGAAATGCCCTCAGTAAGCTGTCCCTGTCACGAATATCTCCTATCAAGGAATTTATCTGCCCTTCCACACCTGACAGATCAAACAGAGTATTCTTCTCAGGCGGCATTAAGGAATATCCTGTTACATTTGCCCCTGCAAGCAATAAAAGCTTGGTAAGCCATGTCCCCTTAAACCCTGTGTGACCAGTGAGAAATACTTTTTTTCCTCTATAAAATTCAAGCATCGCAATCCTCATTTCCATATTTTCCACGGCGCATGTCCTGTCTGCCACATCTCCTCCAGACGCTGCATCTCTCTCTGTGTGTCCATGCACTGCCAAAAACCATCATGATAATAAGATTTTAACTGTCCCTCCGCCGCTAATCTCTGCAATGGCTCTCTCTCAAATACTGTGTCATCTCCCTTGATATAATCAAATATCTCTGGATTCATCACCATAAAACCGCCATTAATTAATGTTGCG
Source organism: uncultured Clostridia bacterium (assembly GCA_947088195.1). Lineage (GTDB taxonomy): Bacteria > Bacillota > Clostridia > Lachnospirales > Lachnospiraceae > RGIG8607. The sequence continues at coordinate 14,735 of CAMUFS010000032.1, read as the reverse complement.
TCAGCGGCATCCTTCTCACGGAAAGCACGTATTGTATTATCCTTGTCAATATCCAAAACGCCCTTCATCTGGGCAAAATCCACCGTGGTAAGCGTGGCTGTCTTTCCGTGCGATTGGTGAAATTCCAAAACCTTCTTTATATTAACATCGCTGACAGCATCTCCGTAGGTCAGCATAAATGGCTCATTTCCCACATAGCTTTGTATGCGCTTTACCCTACCGCCAGTCATGGTGTGCAAGCCAGTATCCACCAGAGTCACCTTCCACGGCTCAGAATAATTATTGTGTACCTCCATACGGTTATTTGCCAAATCAAATGTGACATCTGAGGTGTGCAAAAAATAGTCAGCAAAAAATTCCTTTACCACATACTGCTTATAGCCAAGGCAAATAATAAACTCATGAAAACCATACTCCGAATAGATCTTCATAATATGCCACAGAATGGGCTTCTCCCCAATCTCTATCATTGGCTTGGGCTTTAGATGGCTCTGTTCTGTTATTCTTGTTCCAAAGCCTCCTGCAAAGATAACTACCTTCATCCGCCTTCTCCTTTTTATCCTTATTTTTGTCAATCGCTTTTTCTATTGTGTTGCCCCAAATACTCTTACACACAGATTATAATCCTGCGGGTACTCCCGCACCATAGCGAACGCTTCCTCCGCCCGCTCTCTGTCCTCTGTGCGGTATAGGCTAATACAATTTCCCGCATCCCCATCATAACAACAGAAATCAATTCGATATGTCTTTCCCGGCTGAACGGGAATTTTCCCAACATTTAATTTGACCCAGCCATTATCTTCAAATTCTGCGGTGTCAAGCGTTGTGGTATAAATTAGATTGTCTCCCTCATATTCCACCAGATTCACCTCTAATTTTACCTCATTCTTTCTTGCATAGGTGGCAACTTTAAAATCAATTCTCTCCACATATGGCTGCTCCGCGATAAATACCTGCGACATGCGGCTGGCAATCAAGGGAAGCTCCACTTTATAAGATGGTCCTGTGTTCAGTGATACGTAGGGTGGCATTGCCGCCACAATAAAACAGGCAACCGCCGGCACCAAAAAGATGGCAAGCCCTCCAAGGAAACGCGCTCGAATCCACCCTATGCAGGAATCCACGCTGCTGCTGACATTTCCGGTGCAATATTTTGGATGTTTAAAGAGAGCAACCGCTATCATCAATGTAGTAAACAAGCTCCCTATCATATTCATATCTGTAATGCGAAAAATCTCCCGCATACTAAGCTTAGTTCCAATATATTTATAGATATAATCCCCAAAAACACCCCATGTAAACAGCTCCTGATCCACATGATCCGGCCAAATATTGACAGTATAGATCATAAACATCAGCATCATAAGAATATCTAACACCATAAAAATCTTTGTATCTTTATTTAAGAAAGATGACATTACCCAGAATGGCACGGCAAATAATAGCCACTGTGGATGCCACTGAGACAGGCCAAAAATCACAGCAATTACCAGACAGCCAAGATAAAATGCCCATTGGGACAGCTCACTCTTAGTTTTTGGATTGGTAAAATACGCCCATGCACAGATACCACAAAAAAACATAAGCACAAGGCTTAGATGTGCTGCCCCAGTGTCAATTCCTGCCTGATAGACATACCCTGTCGGCCCAAAGCCAAGCACATACTGCCGAAACAGCGGGCTGTGAAAATAAAAGGCAAATTCAAGCACATAGCAGAGTGTCACACCGACCATATCCCGCACAATACGGAAAACATTCTTTTCCTTCAACAACAAAAGAGGAACAAAAATAAGCAGCGAATAATATTTAAATGGCAAAGACAATGCAAAAAACAGCACAAACAGCCGTCTGTTATCTTTTAGATAATAATAGATGCCAAGTAAAATTAAAAACACGGTAAAAATATCATACTGCCCAAACATAAATTGACTGAAAAAGCCAATCGGCGTTGTGAGAAAAACATAAGCACAGAGCTTGCTCTTCTTTGTCCCCATGCCAATCACGGAAGCAATCTTGTAGATCAGATACCCAGACACCAGATACAGCGATACTGGAAGCAATTTGTACCACATCAGCACAGCCGTATTTGCCGCAAACCGCTCTGGCCGAGTGACAATTCCCAAGAGCTTAATTGGAATATTCCAGACTGCAAATACCAGATAAGTGCTTGGCATATAACTGCCCCACATATTATATTGATAGGCGTCCCACTCATAAAAATCCCAAAAATGCCCCTGAAGATAACCATATGAGCAGCCTGCCGTATGCATAATATCCCCCTGCTGGAATGTCAGAAAACACACCACAGCAAGAGCTGCAAATATAATATAATCAATTTTGTGCAATGGTTTCTCTGTCATAAGCCTCACCCTTCCGATTCTATTTAACCTCTGTTCTTCCGGTACAGACGAATGCAGAGATTATAATTCTGTGCGGTTCCTGATTCCATATAGTAGGTTGTCTCATCCACCTGAGCTTCTGTTCGAAATAGACATACCGTATTTAGAATGGTACCCTCAGGACAGACAAAATCGATCCGATACTGTGTACCTGCCTTGAGCTGCCCTTCCTTTACAGGAAAGGATACCCACGAATTATTTTTAAATTTGCTGGTATCATATACAACCGATGTGATCTCTCTCCCCGTCGCCATCTCTGAGAGTGTCACATACAGAGGAACCGTGTTGATTCTCGCATAGGTCCCCTGATAAAACTCCACCCGGACAATATCATCTCCTGACGCCGTAAAAACCTGTGTCACCGTATCTCCCACCATAGGTACCTCCGGCCTTCCATTGGAAATATCCAAAGAAAGATAAGGAGGAAGCGCCGCCACCAGATAACAGATAACCGCCGGCACAATAAAAACAGCAATCCCTGATAAAAATCGGATATGAAGCGCTCGCATCCCCTTTGGGATCGCCTGCATCAGATTTCCCTGCGCCAGTGGGGGATATTGAAATATTGCTGTCACTGTCATCAGAGCGGCAAAAATTGTGCCAGATATATTATTATTCTTTAAAGGATAGATATCCCATATCCGAAGCTCTCGGTTTAAATATGGCATTACCTCCTTGCCATACATGTTCTTTCCAAGGATTCCCCACTCAAACATAGCCTGATCTGCATTGTTAATGTAGATACCACATAGATAGATGCAGAAAAAGAGCATCATCAGCACATCCAGTGCCCAGAACACCTTGGTATCTTTATGAAGAATCGCACCCAGAACCCAAAATGGCACGGCAAACAGCAACCATTGTGGATGCCATTGAGCCAGACCAAAAATCACCGTACAAGAAAGCGTGGCAAAAAAGCACGTCCACTGTGCAAACAATACCTTTCCTGTGACATTTTTAAAATACGCCCACGCACAGATCAGACAAAAGCTACAGATAACAAGACTTAGATTTGTCGAGCCAGTGGGAAGAGAAGCGCTGTACACATACTCTGTCGGCGTAAAACCAAGCACATAATCACGGAAAATCTCACTTGGAAAATAAATCACAAGCTCCACGGCATAAGGAATCGCAACCAATGCCATATCTCGTATAATCTTCCATATATTTTTCTCTTTTAACAGCAACAGCGGCACAAAAACCAAAAGTGGAAAATATTTAAATGGAATTGCGAGCGCAAAAAACAAAACAAACCTAAAACGATCCTCACGCAGATAATAATACACGCCAAGCATTGTAAAAAATACAGTAAAGCTGTCATACTGTCCAAATAAAAACTGGCTATAAAATCCAATCGGTGCGGTGAGAAACGCATACATAGCAAGCTTTGCCCTGCCCTCCTCAAGAGAAAGCTCCTTAATAATCTTATATATCAGCACTGACGAGCCCAGATAAAATAAGGTGGGAAGCAGCTTATAATACATCATCAGCCAATAGGATACCTCCAGCTTTGGCTCATTTAAAATCCCCAAAAGCTTAACGGGAATATTCCAGATCGCAAACAGAATGTAGGTGCTTGGCATATAACTTGCATACATATCTGCCTTTTCTACATTCCATTCATAAAAATCAAGAATATGCCCCTGAAGATAAGCAAAGGAGCAGCCTCCTGTATGCCGGATATCACCCTGCTGAAATACCAGATAGCAGATCACAGCACAGACAGCAAATAAGATAAAATCCTTTTTTTCTGCAATCTTTTTCATAATTTCCTCTCACGCCCCAAACAACATTACCGCAAGCATCCAAATAATACCAAGCACCGCCCCTGCCAAAAATCGGGTGCGCAGCCAGCCAGTACAGATTAGCGGAAGCTCCTCTGCCTTCTCTGCAAGAAATCTAGGATGCTTGAATCCTACAATCACCAGCAAAAGAATGGTATACAGAGACGCCACCATGTCAATGCCTCCAAGCTCAAATCTCTTAATTGCCATATAAGCGACAATCAGCCCCGCCCATCCTATGTCAAGTATCATAAAAATACGAATGTCCTTATGCAAAAATGCACCCAGCACACTGATCGGCACAAGCAACATAAAAAGCTCCGGCTTCCAATTTGTCAGGCACAAAGTAATGGTTCCAGAAAGCCCGACAAAAAACACAGCATAGGCAGCCAGCTCTTTCTTCGATCTGGTATGTGTAAAATAGGACCAACCTAGAATCATCACAAAGAAAAATAACACATATTGTATCACAAAAATTCCAATATTCAGCCCAGCTTCAAAATTGGCATTGATGTCAAAAAGCTTTACATTCTGAAATAAAATGGGATGATTCTGATAAACCAGACATTCCAGCAAAAATGGAGCTACTGCCACAACAATATCCTCACACAATCTGCGCAGCCTCTTCTCCTTCAACAGCAAAAGTGGCAGAAACAGCACACAGACATATTGCAGGCAGCCTATCGCAGCCGCAAAACAGCCGACAAAGCCCCACCGATTGTTCCTGAGATAAAAAAACAATCCAAGTATCACAAAGAAAAGAGGGATTACTATAACACTCCAGTAAGAAAATTGTAGAAAGAATCCCACTGGCATGGTAAACGCCGCAGCCGCGCATAATTTTGCTTTCTTTTTGCCCATGCCAATCTCACAAGCTATCTTATACACCAGATAAGCACATCCCAAATATAAAAGAATTGGAAGAAGCTTATACCACACAAGTACAAAAAGTGGCACCTCTGGCATAGGATAACGCACCAGAAACGTAAGCTTAAGTGGCAGGTTCCACACGGCATAGATTACATAGATAAGCGGCATATAAGACAATTCTCTTATCCCACATTCTCTGCCATATTCATAAAAATCCAAAAATCGGCGATTTAGATAACCAAAGCTTGCCCCTGATGTCTGCACCAACGATTCTGCATCACAAAACAAAAGCATGGAAAGCAGCACAATAAACACAACAAGATAATCTGCCACAGTAAAGGGCTTCACAGGTCTAATAAGCTCCCCAGCATCTTCCTTTAGTACTTTAAGCAAACGAAACTCCCTTTTCAATTCCTGTTCATCCTTTCCCGTTAATTGCTCCATACACCACAATCTTGCCGTTGCAGCTCCTTACTTTTAGGGAACTATCTGTACAGTAAAATCTGCACTGTCCAAAGAAAAATTGCGGTTATAATAAGGATCTCCCGATTCCAGCAGCTTTTGATAACGCTCTCGGAACATCCGAACTTCATTCTCAAAGCGGATGCGTTTTTCCTCTGTATTTTCAAAACCTCTGGAACGTGATTCATAATGCGTCAGCTCTGCATAGGGATTGAATACCACCAAAAGCCCCTTCTCACGGATACGCAGGCAAAAATCCACATCATTAAAGGCAACCGTAAATCTTTCATCCAATCCATTCAGCTCGTCAAACAATGCCTTTCTAACCAACAGGCACGCACCTGTCACAGCACTCACATCCTGTGCATAGTAGAGCCTTCCCATATATCCTAGATTTTCCTTTAACACGCCATAATGGCTGTGCCCTGCAGCGCGGTGCGCGCCAAGCCCTATCACAACCCCAGCATGTTGCACGGTATCATCAGGATAATATAGCTTCGCTCCCACAGCTCCCACATCTGGACGCTGCCCATACATAAGAAGCTCCTCCAGCCAATCGCTGTTGATAACCTCCGTATCATTATTTAAGAGCAACAGATATTCACCCTTCGCAAATCCCGCTCCAAAATTATTAATTGCAGCATAATTAAAACCTGAATCCCATTTTACCACAGATACGTTTGATAGTGTATTAAGATATTCATAATATTCAAAAGTTTCTACATCCACACTATTATTCTCAACCACAATAATTTCAAAATTCCGGTACGAGGATCTATCTAGGATGGAATCAATACATCTGGTCAGATCATCCACATGATCCTTATTGGGAATTAAGATAGAAATAAGTGGCTGAATTGTCAACTTATAATGGATGCGATATATGGTTGGAAATGCCTTTGTGCTCTCCACAGTCGCCTCAATTCCAAGAGATGCAAGATTATCATGCACCACACGTTTTCCTGCCTCAACCGCATATGGCTTTGAATTTATATCCGATGCGACAGAATTGGGATGAGAACGCCAATAATACAATAATTTCTGTATATGTTTCACCTTCCTAGCCGCCAATGTAAGCCGCAGAATCAGATCGTGATCCTGACTGCCATCATACTGGCGGAAGGTCCCTGCCTTCTTAAGAAGCTCTGCATCAAAAACAGAAAGATGGCAGATATAATTATTGGCCAGCAAATTATCAAACGCATAATCTGGCTTAAAATGATATGTGATAATATTTCTGATGTCATTTCCCTCAAAGGTTGCCTCATCTGTATAGATATAATCTGCATCCTCCTCACAGATTGCCCTCATGCACTCATACAATGCACTTGGATGCAGAATATCATCATGATCAAACAGCGCCATATATTCCCCAGTCGCCATCTCAAAGCAGATATTGGTATTTTTTGCAATTCCCTGATTCTCTATCTTCTTATAATGGATGCGGGAATCCATCTTACATATCTCATCACAGTATGCTCCCACTTCCTTATGTGCATCATCACTGCCATCGACAAGACACAGCTCCCAATTTTTATAGGTCTGCTGCCTACAGGAGTCAATCATCTCATCCAAAAAGCGAATTGGTGTATTGTAAAGCGGAACTAGGATGCTAATGCGGATATTTTTCTGAAACTGTGTATTTTCCTGCTCTCTTCTAACCTCATTTGGCAGAAGAATACGATTCCACTCACCCTTTCCCGTCCGCTTTTCTTTGTGTTTCCTCCATATTCGACGGACACATCCTGTCAATCCATACTTCACAAGCACATGCTTCACACGTTTTCCCTTATGAAAGACAAATCTCGCAGGTTTTAGCGCCCGCCAGACAAAAGAATTTTGACAATGGTTTAATGCTTTGGCAAACTCTTCTTTTTCCTTGGCAAGCTGCCCTGTCTGTTCCTTTAATCTGCGCATATCAAGCAGATCCTTTTTATTTTCCTCCACCTGCCTGTAATATAATTTCTTATAATGTTCCGCCAACATGCGGTCCTTATCTGTTTCCGTCATATTCCATTATACCTTTCTGCCGTCACAGCACATCTGCAAAATGCTTTTCTAACTTCTTAAAAGCCAGTGTCCCTGCCATGCCGATAAGCAGTGTCACCGCCCAGAAATATAAGGTCCACTCTCCCTTTTCCCAAAACCAAACCTTATCAAGAAATGCATCCCGATAGCCGCTTGTAATATAGTAGATTGGATTAAGTTTAAGAATGCGATGTATGCCGGGCGTAAGCCAATCCATATCATTGACATCCCACATAATTGGCGTAAGCCACATAAAAAACTGCAAAAGTATATTTACAATCTGCCCCAGATCACGAAAAAACACTACCATGGACGCCGTAATATAAGAAATCCCCAACACCAGCACCACCGCAGCAAAGCTGTAATAAAAAACCTGCAGCATATAAAGGTGAGGCATCATGCCAAAGCATAGATAAATTCCTATTAATAGAGCAATAAAAAACAGATGCACATAAGCCGCCGATATAATCTTAACCATGGGCAGCACACTGATCTTAAACACTACCTTTTTCACCAGATAAGAAAACTCCATCAGGCTGTTTGTGGCGCTGAGAAGTGCTTCCTGAAAAAATAAATATGGCACAATTCCCACCGTCAGCCAGAGTGCAAAAGGTACATTTCTCTTCATCCCCTGCTTAAATCCTACCTGAAATACCAAAATATAGATAGAAACTGTGACAATCGGCTGTACAAATGCCCATATAATTCCCAGATAAGAAGCCGCGTATCGGCTTTTAAAATCCTTGTTCGCCAGATCAAGAATTAACCTTCGACTCCGATATACATCCCGAAACCAGCCAAATGCCAATCCCCACGCTCTGTCTAATCCATGTCTTACCTTTCCCATAGCATTATCCCTTACGCCTGTGCACAATATTGCCAATCTTTCGAAGCGGTGAAGTAAATTTCCAGCTCGTCGAGCCCAACAGCTCCTGAAGACTTCCCGACACAACATTTACCTGATCGCGCAGCACTTCATTTTCTGCTTTGCGTGCGCTGATCTCCCGCAGTGCAGACTGATATTGTGCCTCCTTCTCCTCAAGCCTCGCCTCATACTTTTTGTACTCATTTTGCATATATTCCCATATTCCCTGAAAATACTCTGCTATGGCGTGAACCATCAAAGCATCTATGGTGACATACCGAAATACAAAAGTAACATGATGAAAGCCTCGTCCCTCTGCAGGTGCATAGACAATCAAAGGATCCGCCGTGGTAAAAATATATTTATCCTTATTGTGATAAGCATCATTTCCTTCCATATGGTGAAGGGGCTTTTTCTCCTCCTCTATTCGATCGGATGCCTCTATCATCTCTATCATACACGGCGCATTAAAGGGATCAATGCGGATGCTTCTCACACCTTCTGGCACGTCAAATTCCAATGTCTGAAGCCCTTTTGTATCCTCCACAGGGTAAGTCCTCGCCATATCTTCCGTAAAGCCGTCCCCTTGATTCATAAAAATCTGAATATAATATGGGTGTGCCCCGCTCTTAATATAATTTTCCGTCTCCTCCACAAACTCTGCGCCTTTTTTTACCTCATAGACAAACTGATAAATATCACCATAAGAGCGCAGCTTCCAGAAGCTCTCATCAATTCCCGCGACAGCCTGATATGTGGTCTCTATCTCGGTCGAGCCGACAGGCGCATAAGTCGCAAACCTTTTTGCCACGGTAAGCCCTGTGCGGTTCATGGCATGTTCGACACTATTCTTGGTAAAAAAATGAATGTGGGTATTATCCAAAAGTCCCACCTTTGTATATTCAAATTCATGATTTAAAAGATTAATAAGCACCGAATTATGTCCCAGATTTGGCACAGAAAAAAGTATGGAGCCATCCTGCTTTAGCAAGCTTTTCGCCTGTATCAAAACCTTTTCCGGATCGTGCAAATGCTCCAGCACATCTGCGAAGGTTATATAATCAAACCGAATATTCTCAAAGCGCTTCATCCATGAGAAGGTCTCTATGTCATCCACCACCAGATCCTCTCCATAGCGCAGTGCCTCCCTGCCCGCTTTCTCATCGATCTCCACCAAATAGATCTTACAGTCAAGAGCCTCCTTTAGATACCTTGTCATCCGCCCATTTGCCGGACCAAATTCCAGCACTGTGGAGCCTCTCTTTATCTGGTTGATAATAAGAGAAAGAGAATTTGTATTCACCATGTCCAAGTCAAAATCATATTTTGATTCTATCATTCTGCCCTCCATGCCGGAGCGTCCACGGCATTGCTATGCCGCCAGTGATGGTTTAAAACCACCACACCCTCCGCAATATAATCCATCAAGACAAAGAACTTCTTTATCTGAGATTTATAATCAAAATTCACCGTTGCTGTTTTGTCAAATAATGCGGTATCAAAATAATAATTTCCCCCGGTCAAATTAAAGCCATCATAGGTCAGCGACACCATATTCTGCCCTTTCTGCCATGGGATCTCCACATGATCCAAAAGAGTGTTCAAACCACAAATATATTCATGATCAATGCTTCGAATCGCCACGCCAAGCACTGGCTGTGACACCTGTGTCTCATAGACCTGATAGAATACCTGAAGTGTCACATCCTCTCCCTGATGTATCTTGGAAATTTCCTCTCCCTGATGGTTTACCAGTATGACCTTCTCAATCTCCGCGATTGCATGCTCCTCTGTCTTTATGGGTTCTTCTGCCGGCTCCTGTATCTCCTCCTGCGGCTCTACATTCGTTGTCAATGCTTGATATTCTTCCAGTGTAAGCCCACTTTTCAAAAAATCGGTATATTGATCCGTCACCACCTCCGCAGCGCCGTCCATCACCATATCACCCTCATTGATCCATATCACACGGCCGCAGAAGCGCTTGATCATATTGACATCATGACTGACAAACAGAATTGTCTTTCCCGCCTGCATAAATTCCATAAATTTATCCATGCACTTCATCTGGAACCTTGTATCACCCACCGCAAGCGCCTCATCCACAATTAAAATTTCTGGGTCCACATGGATCGCCACCGCAAAAGCCAAGCGCACAAACATACCACTGGAATAGGTTTTTACTGGCTGCCAGATAAAATCTCCAATATCAGCAAAGGAGACAATACTGTCAATCCGCTTCTCCATCTCCTCCCGCGAGATCCCCATAATCGTTCCATTGAGATAGATATTCTCCATTCCGGTAAATTCCATATTAAAGCCAGCACCCAGCTCAAGCAGCGCTGAGATCCTGCCATATATCTGCTTAGTGCCTCCTGTGGGACTTAATACACCCGTCAAAATCTTAAGCAATGTAGACTTTCCGCTGCCGTTCTTACCCACAAAGCCCACCGATTCTCCTCGCTCTATCTGAAAGGAAATATCTCTCAATGCATAGAAATCTTTGGAATATTTCTTGTGGGACAGAGAAAATGTCTCTTTAAACCGATCCTGAGGTCTGTTGTACAATCTATAGATCTTGGTGATATGTGCAAGGTTAATCACTGTTTCACCCATACATCCGTCTCCTGCTTATGAAAGGCTCTTAATTCCCGGCCACTTCTGATCCTTCTCAGAGAAAATAAGCCCCATTCCCTCTGGTATCGGCCACTTAACCCCAATTTCTGGATCGTTCCATATCAGCCCGCCCTCATCATTTGGATGATAGAAATCTGAGCATTTATAGGCAAACTCTGCCATCTCTGAAAGCACCAGAAAACCATGTGCAAAATTCTTTGGAACAAAAAATTGTTTCTTATTTTCCGCCGACAGAATTACACCATACCATTTTCCAAATGTTTTTGAGCCGGGGCGCAGATCCACTGCCACATCAAACACCTCTCCGCTAACCACGCGCACCAGCTTATCTTGAGGAAATTCCTTCTGAAAATGAAGTCCCCGCAGCACACCCTTCCTTGAGCCAGACTGATTGTCCTGAACAAATGTCACATCAATCCCTGCGTCCTTAAAATCTGCCTCATTATAAGTCTCCACAAAATATCCTCTGGCATCTCCAAACACTGTCGGCTCAATAACCTTTAATCCCTCAATTACCATGCCGTCACATTTACATTCTGTCACTGTAATCTTTCCCATCACTTTTCCTCATTTCCGTGCAAAATTTATAATCCCTCTGCTACTTCTACCAGATATTTTCCATATGCTGTCTTCATAAGCGGCTCTGCTAATTTCAAGAGCTGTTCCTTAGAGATAAAGCCCCTCTTATAAGCGATCTCCTCAATACAGGATACATACAGCCCTTGCCTTTTCTGAAACGCTGCGACAAAATCTGCCGCATCCAAAAGTGCATCATGATTCCCTGTATCCAGCCATGCAAAGCCACGTCCAAGGGTCTCCACATGAAGCGTTCCCCTATTTAGATATTCATTGTTCACACTGGTGATCTCAATCTCTCCGCGCTTAGAAGGCTTGACATTTTTCGCTATCTCAACCACATCATTATCATAAAAATAAAGTCCCGGCACTGCATAATTGGACTTTGGCTTCTCTGGCTTCTCCTCAATCGAGATCGCTCTGCCGTCCGCGTCAAATTCCACCACGCCGTACTCTCTGGGATCTCTTACATAATAGCCAAAGATCGTCGCCCCCGGCTCGCTCTCCGTCCGCTCTGCAACGCGCTTAAGCACAGCGGAAAAGCTCTGTCCATAGAAAATATTATCTCCCAGAATCAGCGCTACATGATCCTTTCCAATAAATTCTTCTCCAATAATAAATGCATCTGCCAGCCCTCTCGGTGACTCCTGAACAGCATAGGCAAGCTTCATGCCAAGCTGGCTTCCATCTCCCAACAGCTCCTCAAAAACCGGGAGATCGCGCGGTGTAGAGATAATCAACACCTCCCGTATACCCGCAAGCATCAAAATAGAAAGCGGATAATAAATCATAGGCTTGTCATACACTGGCATAATTTGTTTGCTGATCGCCTTGGTAAGCGGATATAGGCGTGTCCCTGAACCGCCGGCTAATATAATTCCCTTCATACCGAAACCTCCATATCTAAACTTTTACACAAAGACATCTCCCTATAAGCCTGATTACAGGGAGACATCAAATTTTATATGGGATATTATTCAGTTATTCTGTCATGGTACATCTCGTTATAATACTTCTGATAATCGCCGCTCGTCACATTCTTCATCCAGTCCTCATTCTCAAAGAACCATGCAATCGTCTTTTTTATCCCATCTTTAAACATTGTCTCTGGCTCCCAGCCAATCTCTGCTTTAATTTTATCAGGAGCGATCGCATATCTTCTGTCATGCCCCTTTCTGTCCTCCACATAAGTGATCAGATCATCGCTTATCTTCTGCTTTCTCGGATCTCCATCGGGAAGCATCTCCTTCAACGTATCCAGAATAATATGGATGATCTCAATATTCTGCTTTTCATTATGCCCGCCAATATTATAGCGCTCGCCCAGACGTCCCTTCTCCTGAACCATATCGATCGCTTTTGCATGATCGTCCACATAGAGCCAGTCTCTAACATTTTTCCCATCACCATATACAGGCAGCTTCTCTCCGTGAAGTGCATTGTTGATAATTAATGGTATCAGCTTCTCTGGGAACTGATATGGTCCATAATTATTGCTGCAATTTGTAATATTTGCTGGAAACTTATAGGTATCTACATAGGATTTCACCAACATATCCGAGGAAGCCTTGCTCGCTGAATATGGACTGTGTGGATCAAGCGGTGTCGTCTCATAAAAATAACCATCTCCATCGGGAAGAGAACCATATACCTCATCTGTCGAGACATGCAAGAATCTCTTGTCTGGCTTATAGGTGCCATCCTTTAACTCCCAGCTCTCCTTTGCCGCATTTAACATCACCAATGTACCAAGAACATTTGTCTGCACAAATACTTCTGGATTCTTAATGCTTCTGTCCACATGGCTCTCCGCCGCAAAATGTACAACGCGGTCAATATCATTCTCCGCAAAGATCTGGCGGATACTCTCTGAATCACAGATATTCGCCCTTACAAAAGTATAATTGGGATTCTCCTCAACCCCTTTTAAATTCTCCAGATTTCCCGCATAGGTCAGACAATCCACATTAATGATGCGGATGCTCTCCCCATATTTGCGAAACATATAATGAATATAATTTGAGCCAATAAAACCTGCTCCACCTGTCACCAAATATGTTTTCATCATTCCCTCATTTCCGCTGCACAGCTCTGTGCGCACTATAATTAATTCTCCATGTTACCTCTACAAGATTGTACCATTTTCCAAATATTTCTTCAACTACTTTATTTTTCCTTCTTTTCTGCTGGTGTAAATATAGCCATTACCAGATTACACTTTTTTTGTGTACCCGCCACTTTCATATCTGGAGCCAGAACACAGTTTTGCGTTGTAAATACAGTTACTGCCTGATTGCCAGATGATGCATCACTGAACAGCCTGATATGACAATCCCCGCTCTGCATTCCCTCCGTCTCAAAGGTTATCGCAACATCTTGATTATTTTTCAAGCTCTCACAATCTATTTTATATGCTTTTCCATACCCATTATCCTGTGCAATCTCCACATATAAATGGACTGGATTTTTTCTTCCATAAGTAGAAACCTTGATCTCCACAGTGAGCTCCTCATGCTCTAGCATTTCCTCTGTCACTGTAAAATCCTGAGCCACCACAAAACCATCCAAAAGATAACCTGCTAACTCCATCCCATATGGTGCACTGCCAGAATCTACATATTCTGTCTGATATCCCTGTCCTTTTAGCTGATGCTTTAAGCTTGCCAGCCTGATAGAATCAAATATATTTTTCTCTCCTTTAGCAAGCGCCTCCAATCCTGTCCCTGAAACAAGCAATAAAAAGAATAACATCACAGTTATCCCTATCGCTTCTCCCCGAAGCGGATTCTTCTCACCTTTTATCATATAACAGACACCTTCTGCCAGAGCCAGAGCCATAAATGGTACGATACACAAATAGTATCCCGCCTGATAACCTCCAATATACTCCTCTAATGTAAAACCTTCTTTTATCCATGTGATTGCTGTTATCATTACAAGCCCAATTACCATAGAGGCATAGAGAGCGGTGTATCTGCTTTTCCTTTTCTCTTTTGATGAACCATGGAAAAGTCCTCTAATACATGCCACAAATACAAATAATACAGTAGCAAAAACCACCACGAACAACAAAATCCCCTGCCAGCCATCCGAAAAAAATCCAACCTTTGGCCGCCA
>CAMUFS010000031.1 GCA_947088195.1 uncultured Clostridia bacterium | reverse complement strand
TGAACTAAGCGGGAGCGGGGTGACGGAGGACTATAGCCAATTCTCTGGGCGGACCCTTCTAGAACATGATTCATCATCCCCACAATCACAAATAGCCTATAAGAATATTTTGTATAAAGTATGAATTTTCCATTATCTTCGATACAATAGAGAACCGAAAGCTTCGACATCAGATGAACAGGAAATATACACAGGATGTTATTCATTATAAATAATGTTACATGCTTATCTGTTGTACATTTTTTATAATGTATGTTGGTTTTCAAGGAAGAGAGTTATCTCTACATTGAGTGCTCGTGCAATTTGGTGCAGGGCAGATAAGGAAATGCTCTTATTACAGCTAGCAGCTTCTATTTTAGTTATGTAGCTAAGACTTAGATGGCTCTTTTCTGCGAGCCGAGCTTGTGTCATATTAGCACACTTCCTGTAATATTTGATATTTTGACCGACGGTTTTATAAAGTTCTCTTTCATTCTCAAATTGCATAATATAACCTCATTTCCGGCAGGATACGCCAATTAATGATAATGTTATTTTCTCATAATTTGGTAAGGAAGAAATTTCACTTATAGTGAAAGAAAAATCTTCTATGCATTTTTGAAATAATATATTATAATAAAAATAAACGTAGATAAGCCAGCGCGAGATTATTAGCTTAAGAGGCTAATTTGTAATCTGTGGAATTTGAGAGTGTCTAGAAATCGCCTTTTTTGGCGTAGTGCTCTCGCTACATATCTATTAGAAAAAATTTTTAAATATATTTTGAGAAAAGGAGGAGTTTATGAGTAAAAATATGAGAATAAAGCCGGGGAAGGGCTCGTCGGCAGCAGGCATGATTGTGGGTGCATTTTTTTGTATATTTGGGTTGTTTGTGGCAATTCCTACTATGGGAATTTTTGGATTTATTTGGACGGCAGTGGCAGCAGTTATTACAATATTAAATGCAGTTAATGTTTTTTCTGAGCAAGGAATAGCAACACATGAGATTGTGATAGAGGAGGAGACCAAAAGTACTTATAAGCCAGAGCAGAAGGAGACGGTCGAGGAGCGTTTGAATAAGCTGGAACGCCTTTATAACGATGGGCTTATAACGGTGGAAGAGCGCGAGGAGCAGAGAAAGAAAATATTGAGTGAGATATAGATATTAAAGGTTATAAATGAGTGATATAAGACGACAGGAAGGGCAAAATACCATGCAGAATCAGCTTACCAAAAATGATATAAAAAAAATTCAGGAGGAGATCGATTACCGGAAGCTTGTAGTACGCAAGGAGGCGATTGAGGCTGTTAAGGAGGCACGTGCGCAGGGGGATTTGAGTGAGAACTTTGAATATTATGCTGCCAAAAAGGACAAGAATAAAAATGAAAGTCGCATCCGTTACCTAGAACGGCTAATAAAGACGGCCCAGATTGTGTCAGATGAATCCATGGATGATGAGGTTGGCATTAATAATACGGTGGAAATCTATATGGAAGACGAGGATGAGGTAGAAACCTTTAAGCTTGTCACATCCATTCGCGGCAATTCTATAAAAGGAATGATAAGCACGCAGTCACCTCTTGGCAGAGCGATATTAGGAAAAAAAGTGGGCGATCGTGTTTATGTTGCCATTGACGAGCATTGTGGTTATTTTGTTGAGATTAAGAATATAAAAAATACGGATGATGAAGGCGATTCGATTAGAAGCTACTGATCTCTTTTCATATGAATGAATAAATCTCCATTTTTTACAAACAATAGCATCATAGAACTATATAAAATATGGAGGAGCAATTAGAATATGAAAGCGACCGGAATAGTGAGACGGATAGATGATTTGGGAAGGGTGGTTGTGCCGAAGGAGATTAGAAGAACTTTGAGAATCAGAGAGGGAGATCCCTTGGAGATATTTACAGACCGTGAGGGAGAGATTATTCTTAAGAAATATTCCCCTATTGGAGAATTAAGTTTATTTGCAAGACAGTATGCGGAGAGTCTAGCACAGATTACAGGACATATTGTATGTATTGCGGACAGGGATCAGATTATTGCCGCAACTGGCACAGCAAAGAAGGATTTGCAGGATAAACCAATTAGTAAGCAGTTAGAGCATTTGATGAGTGAGAGAGAGATTTTGGTGACAGGAAGGGATGGCAGGAATATGATTCCGATTGTGAATGGACAGACGGAGGAATATGTTTCACTTGTCGCTCAGCCAATTATTTGTGAGGGGGATGTGATTGGTGTGGTTGCCATGTTGAGCAAGGATGGAAGAAGTCAGATGGGGGATACTGAATTAAAGCTTGTGGGGGTTGCATCCAGCTTTTTGGGCAGGCAGATGGAAAATTAAGGAAAATTTGCGCAAATACAGGAAAATAGAGGAAAATTTCCTTGACAAATGATGCGTAACAGTTTATAAATAAACATGAAGGTGTTGAGGGTTCTTAGATGAGGACAGGCGGTTTCACGTATGATATCACCTCAACGAAAAGTATAAAATATCAGAGGAGGAGTTAGTCAATGAACAAGACTGAACTTATTGCTGCGATTGCAGAGAAAACCGAGTTATCCAAGAAGGATTCTGAAAAGGTTTTAAAGGCATTTATCGAGGTAGTGACGGAAGAATTAAAGAAAGGTGAGAAGATCCAGTTAGTAGGCTTTGGTACGTTTGAGGTTGTAGAGAGGGCTGCAAGAGATGGAAGAAATCCTCAGACCGGTGAAGTGATGCCGATCCCTGCATCCAAGGCTCCTAAGTTCAAGGCAGGCAAGGCTTTAAAGGATGAAATTAACGAATAATTTATGAGATTAGATAAGTTTTTAAAGGTCTCGCGTTTGATCAAGCGCCGGACGATCGCCAATGAGGCGTGTGATGCCGGAAGAGTGCTTGTGAATGGCAAAGTTGCGAAGGCATCTGCCACCGTGAAGGAGGGCGATGAGATCGAGATCCAGTTTGGAACAAAGGCAGTGAAGGTACAGGTTCTTGACGTCGTGGAGACAGTAAAGAAGGACGAGGCAAAGGAGCTGTACAGATACATTTAGCATAAAACATGGACACTCCTAATATACTTTATCAGATTGAAGAAGTATATTAGGAGGTTTTTTATGGAGGAGAGAGTACCATCAGGGAGCCACAGGCTGGTAGTGAATAACAGAAAGGGCGGCGCCATGACAGGAGTGACCGACGTGATAGCCTTCGATATGAATGAGGTGCTCCTTGAGACAGAGCTTGGCATGTTGATGATAAAGGGAAAGGATCTGCACGTCAATAAGCTAAATCTGGAAAAGGGAGAGGTGGATATCGACGGCACAATCGACAGTCTTACCTACTCGGAAGTCAGCGATTATTCAAAAAAAGGGGAGTCTTTGATCAAAAGACTATTTAGCTGATGAGCCAAATGATTCTGTGGGAGACAGATTACCTGATTTCTTGTTTTTTGTTGGGAATTGTTCTTACTATGCTTTATGATGTGCTTAGGATTGGAAGAATTGTGCTGCCCCGGAACTTATTTATTATAGGTATAGAGGATACCATCTATTGGCTTGGGGTGGCAGTGGCGGTCTTTATTTTGCTCTACAAGGGAAACGATGGGATTATCCGATGGTATGCGATCGCTGCAGTGGCGGCAGCGATGTTCCTTTTTAACCTCTGTGTCAGCCGTTTTTTGGTTCCATTTATTGGCGGGCTTTTGCGGGCACCCATAGATTTTATTGGAAAAGTCTTGAAAAGAGTAGGAAAAAAGGTTAAAATAATGCTTAACAAGGTAAAAAGAAGGTGGTTTCATGGCAGAAAGAACACAAAAAAGAAGACAGAGGAGAAAAAGAAAAAGTAAAGTTAGCGTGATAGCGATCAGCTTAGTTGTTATGATGTTATCTGCTGTGATAACATATAAAAGCATTGAGCTTAAGGCGAAGAATGAGGCATATATACAGAGAGAAGAGAGTCTTAGCAGGCAGATCGAGGATGAGTTGGAGCGCAAAGCGGAGCTTGAGGAGTATGAGAAGTATGTGCAGACGAAAAAATATGTGGAGGAGGTTGCCAGAGAGAAATTAGGACTGGTCTATGAAAATGAGATTATTTTCAAGCCTGAGAAATAAAAATGATCATGAATATCTGAATCACTGTGAGCACCCTGTATTCGATAAAAGATTGCAGTGGTGCTTTTTTTTGTCATAAATTTTTTAGAAAACTTGTACCAGATTTGACAAAATTAGTAAAACTTGTCCGCTATAATACCAAATCAGTGACAAAGAAACAGGAGGGACAGGATATGAAAGAAAACATGATTCGTAAAATTGTCATACAAATGATGGGAATGGCGGCAGCTCTGTGTACGGTGGACAATTATAATCCAGTGGGATTTGCATACTTTGCCGCGCTCTATATGGAGAAAGGACAGAGGATTTTTGCCTTTCCATTGATATTTGCGGTAATTGCGGCAACTATGCCAGCGGTGCCCGCGATTAAGTATCTGTTGGCGATGATGACCTTTGCTCTGGTGATAGGATTTTTGGAGGCACGCAATGGGAAAGTGAAAAGAGGGACAGCCGGAATTTTGGCGGTAATCTGTATTTTATCTATTCAGTGCGCGGGTGCACTTATGATAAGGGAGCCTCGCTATGAGCTGATGGCGGGGGTGTGTGAAGGGGCACTGGTATTTGCGCTGGTACAGCTTTTTCAGATAGGAGTAAAGGGGATTCTTTATAGAAAGAGTGGGGATGCCTTTGGCAATGAGGAAACAACAGTGATAGGAATATTATTTGGAATTTTCCTGTATGCATTGCGAGGACAGAGGTTTTTTACTGTAGCGGTAGGTCCAGTCAGCATGTATTTAGGAATCTTGTTGCTTTCCTACCGCCATGGTATTGGAATGGGTGCAATGGTGGGAGCTGCGTGTGGCATGGTGATGACATTATGGCATGGAGATGGAAGTATGTTGGGGATGCTCTGTGCGCTTGGCATTATGGCGGGGATGTTTCGGGCGCTTGGCAGACTTGGCAGCACGGCAGGCTTTTTGCTTGGAGTGTGGCTGCTTGGAACTTTGTACGCGCCATTTCTTTTGGAATCGGATCAACTAATGGGGGTGGTGCTTGGAAGTCTGCTTTTTCTAATACTTCCTAGAAGTGTGGCATATCGTCTGGAACCGGGAAAAAGAGGGATATTGACAGATAGTGGCTTGGAGGAGAAGAGAGGGAGACTTGTTGAGCTGGCAGAATCGTTTAAGTCTCTATCAAGAAGCATTGGGAGATTCCACACGCAAAATGATCTGTCTTTTGCAGCATCCGTTCAGCTATCTGAGACAGCGGCGCTTTTGGAGGATATGACAGAGCAGCTTGGAGAGCATAAAAATAGAGGGAAGCAGGAGGCGGCCATTTGGCGGGCTTTAGAAAGGGCACGATTTGAGGTGCGCTATGTACATATTGTGAGGCAGCAGAATGGGAGGGAACGCATACAGGCTGAGATAAGAAGTGTTGGCGGAAGAATTGCCACTATGAGGGAGGTCTGTGCCTGTGTCAGCAAGGGATATGGCAGAAAGGTGAGGGTATGTTCAGATGGAAAAACGATTGTCAACAGGGAATATGCTGTGTATGGCTTTGTGGAGGAACCCAATTTTATGGTTCTTCACGGGGCAAGTGGTGTGACAAAGACAGGGGAGATAGTGTCTGGTGATAATTTTTCTTGTACGGAGCTGATGGAAGGACAGCTTTTGATGGGAATTGTAGATGGAATGGGCTCTGGGGGAGAGGCGAGTGAGGACAGTGAGGAGATTATAGGGCTTCTTGAGGATCTGTTAAAGGCAGGATATGAGGAGGAGACAGCACTTCGATTGGTAAATTCTGTGCTTTTGGGGAAGGAAAATGGGGAGGCATCAACAGCGGTGGATTTGGCGATCACAGATCTGTATTCTGGCAAGTGCAGTTTTTATAAATCCGGGGCGGCTGCGACTTTTATTAAGAGAAATCAGTGGGTGGAGGTGATGAAATCCACCAGTCTTCCCATTGGAGTGCTCAGGGAGGTGGATTATGAATCCGCCTATAAAAAGTTATATGATGGTGATTATATTATTATGGTGTCCGATGGGGTGCTTGATGTATTTGAGGGAGAGAATAAAGAGGAGGAGCTTGGCAGACTGTTGATGGATATTAACACAAAGAATCCAAAGGATATGGCAGATGAGCTTCTTATGGCAGTCCGCGAGTACAGCGGACAGAATATTATGGATGATATGACAGTGCTTGTGACAGGGATCTGGCAGAAAACAGCATAATGGGAAGGATTTGACTTTTTTCCGGCTTTGTTCTATACTTGTGAAAACGCAGCAGCTTGCGGCAGATAACTTGATTGGTAAAGGAGGAGGCAGATGGAGGAAAAAGTCAGATTATTTATGATAGAAAATCAGATGATTCTTCCGGGAGATGGGATAGTGCTGGGTTTGTCAGGAGGGGCGGATTCCGTCTGCCTCTTCTTTCTGCTGCTCGTTTTTCTGGAAGAGTGGAAATTAAGGCTGGTGTGTGTCCATGTGCACCATGGGCTTAGAGGAAAGGAAGCCGACGAGGACGAAGCATTTTGTGCCCAGTTATGTAGAAAATATAATGTGCCATATAGAAGCTTTTTTTATGATATTAAGAAAGAGGCGGAGGAAAGAGGAAGCTCAGAGGAGGAGACGGGCAGATTTTTGCGTTATATTAGTTTTGAAAAGGTCTTAGACGAGCTGGGATATAATAAAATAGCAGTAGCGCACCATATGGCAGATCAGGCGGAAACAGTGCTCTATCATCTGTGCAGGGGAAGCGGGCTTACAGGACTTTCAGGAATTCGTCCGGTATCAGGGAACCGCATTCGCCCGCTTTTATGTGTGCAGAAGGAAGAGATAACAGCATATTTAAAAGAGCGACAGATAAGCTGGAAGGAAGATGCAACAAATAAGGAGAGCTATTACACAAGAAATAGGATAAGAAATCAAGTGATTCCCTGTCTGCAAGAAAATATTAATAGAGCAGCAGCTAAGCATATAGCGGCCTGCGCCGCTAATCTGGCAGAGGTAGATCGCTATATTGCAGAGCAGGCAAAAAAAGCGTGGAAATCTTGTATTAGAGAGAAAATAGAAAAAAATTCTGTCAGTTTTTTTCTGGAAGAATATTGCCATCAGGATATTGTGATAAGAAAACAATTAATCTTTATGGCGGCAGATTATCTGGGCACAGGGAGGAAGGACTTGACATCCACACACCTGTCCATGGTGTTAAGAATTGCAGAGGCACAGACAGGAAAGTCTGTTGATCTGCCGGGAGAGCTTTTTGTCTGCCGGGAATATGGAATATTGAAGTTTATGTGTCGTGATTGTGGGAATATACTATCACAGAGGACAAACGAAATATGTGAAAATTTGCGGACATCAGGGATGGAATATACGCTTCCTGATAATCGGGGAAAGCTTTTTTTGTCATCTCCAATTCCGGCAGAGCAGATCCCTGTAAAAGAAATCGCTAAAATTGAAGAAAATACCTATACGAAATGGTTTGATTATGATAAAATAAAGGGTACTTTGCAATTAAGGACCCGTCAAGAAGGTGATTATATCGAGATCTCGGAGACGGGAGGTAAAAAGAAGCTTAAGTCCTACTTCATAGATAATAAAGTTCCGAGACAGCTTCGGGACAGCATTTGGCTTCTGGCAGATGGAAGTCATGTGCTTTGGATTATAGGATATAGAATAAGCGAAGGATATAAGATAAGGAAAAATACAAAACATGCAATTAGGGCAGAGATGAGATGGAGGTAAGAGTATGGCAGAGGATAAGATTCGGGTTCTGGTGAGTGAGGAAGAGGTGGATAGAAGAATCGAGGAGATCGGTGCACAGATAAGCAGGGATTATGCTGGTAAGCAGGTTCATTTGATCTGCGTGCTTAAGGGAGGTGTTTTCTTTACCTGTGAGCTCGCAAAACGGATCAGTATCCCTGTTTCCATGGATTTTATGTCAGTATCTAGCTATGGCGCGGGGACAAAATCAAGCGGTGTGGTAAAGCTTGTCAAAGATCTGGATGAACCCTTGGATGGCAAGGAAGTTTTGATTGTGGAGGATATTATTGATTCAGGAAGAACGTTAAGCTATCTGATAGAGATTTTATATAGGAGAAATCCAGCATCCATACGGCTCTGTACGCTTTTGGATAAACCGGAGCGTCGAGTGGCAGATGTGAAGGTGGATTATGTGGGTTTTGCGATACCGGATGAATTTGTTGTGGGCTATGGGTTAGATTATAATCAGAAGTACAGAAATCTGCCATATATTGGCGTGGTGGAGATGGAATAAAAATGCCAAAGATCGCATAAGAAGGAGGATAGATCTTGAAAACGAAGGGATTGGGAATTTATTTTGCCATTATGGCGATTGTTGTGGTAATTATGCTGTGGACGACCAGAAATCAATATCATGTAAATGACTATACCTATCCGCAGTTTCTTACTCATGTGGAGGAAGGGAATATCTCCTCTGTCACAATCCGGCAGAACGGAAATGGAGAGACTCCAACGGGTGAGCTGGTTATTGAATTTACAAACGGTTCGAGAGAAAATCTGTATGTTCCAGATGTCAAGGCGGTTATAGCAGATTTAAACGAACGGAATATGGAAAATTATTATGTGACAGATGTGCAGAGAGACAGTGTCTTTTTGACCACGATTTTTCCTATTATGATTGGCGTTGTCGTAATTATTGTGTTTTTTGCCTATATGAATAATCAAGCTTCGGGAGGCGGAAATAGCAGGGTGATGAATTTTGGCAAAAGCCGTGCAAGGATGGTGGTTGACACAGTAAAGCGCATAAGCTTTAAGAATGTAGCCGGACTGGATGAGGAGAAGGAGGAGCTTCGGGAAATTGTAGATTTTCTGAAAAATCCTAAGAAGTATCTGATGGTTGGCGCGAGGATTCCAAAGGGAGTGCTGCTTGTGGGACCTCCCGGAACAGGTAAGACATTGCTTGCCCGCGCTGTGGCAGGTGAGGCAGGCGTGCCATTTTTCAGTATTTCTGGCTCTGACTTTGTGGAGATGTTTGTCGGCGTGGGAGCTTCTCGTGTCAGAGATTTGTTTGAGGATGCAAAGAAAAATTCGCCTTGTATTGTATTTATTGATGAGATTGATGCCGTGGCAAGAAGGCGAGGAACCGGCATGGGCGGTGGACATGATGAGAGAGAGCAGACGTTAAATCAGTTGTTGGTGGAGATGGATGGATTTAGTGCCAATGAGGGAATTATTGTAATGTCTGCGACAAACCGCGTAGATATTCTAGATCCTGCTATTTTAAGGCCGGGACGTTTTGACCGCAAGGTGATGGTGGGAAGACCTGATGTAAAGGGCAGAGAGGAGATTTTATCTGTTCATGCAAAGGGCAAACCACTTGGAGATGATGTGGACCTCAAAGAAATAGCCAGAACCACTTCCGGTTTTACTGGGGCAGATTTGGAAAATCTTTTGAATGAGGCAGCGATTCTCGCCGCTAAGGGAGATAGAAACTTTATCACAGGTGCAGATATAAAGGAAGCCTTTGTCAAGGTTGGCATTGGTGTGGAAAAGAAGAGCCGTGTGATTTCAGAGAAGGAAAAGAAAGTGACAGCTTACCATGAGGCAGGCCATGCGATTTTATTCCATGTGCTGCCAGATGTGGGACCAGTATATTCTGTGTCCATTATTCCAACCGGAATAGGTGCGGCAGGTTATACCATGCCTCTGCCGGAGAAGGATGAGATGTTTAATACAAAAGGGCGGATGCTTCAAGATATTATGGTGGATTTGGGCGGGCGAATCGCAGAAGAGCTTGTCTTTGATGACATCACAACAGGCGCATCCCAGGACATTAAGCAGGCAACAGGAATAGCGCGCTCCATGATAACAAAATATGGCATGTCAGAAAAGATTGGCTTAATTCATTATGGAAGTGATGAAGATGAGGTCTTTATTGGGAGAGATTTGGCCCATACCAGAAGCTATGCAGAAAACACAGCAAGCGTGATAGATGCAGAAGTAAAGCGGATTGTGGATGAATGTTATGAGAAGGCAAGAAAGCTCTTGCTTGAGAACGAAACGGTACTTCATCGCTGTGCTGGATTGCTTTTGGAGAAGGAGAAGATTGGCAGGGAAGAATTTGAGGGATTGTGGGAGGCTTGTTAAAAATAACGGCGCAGATAATACTATGAAAACAGAACTATGTTAAAAGTAACAAAAAAATGGGGAAAGAAGGAAAAAGTTTGTGCACACTTTTTGATAGGGAGATGCTATACTAAATATCGTAAAACCCCCAATACATTATATAGTTTTTTGCTACACCCCATAAGAAATGAAATACCTTCTCCGAAGAGGACAGCCAAACGGCTGTCCTCTTCACTTTGTGTACAGGGGCCTCCACTCTACTCGATTAAGGAGCGCCATCTATTTTGTGTGGTGCGCTGGCAGAAAAAGGTTGTATTTCTGGCTTGTTTATAATAAAATAGAGACTAGAACATAAAAATAAGAAAATACTATAAAGGTGGGCAGGGAATTGCAATGGATATCAAAGTTAAATTGAAACAGATGACAAAAATCGGTAAGATGCAGATGTATATGATGAGTATGCGATCGGCATTGAACACAAAAGCATTATTCAGTGATGGCACAGAGGAATTTGTAAGTCCTGCACAGCCGATGCCGGGGGATAAGGTTATTATCCGGTTTCGCACTTTAAAAAATAATGTAGATCATGTATATCTGTTGTATGGGGAGGAATGTCAGGAGCTTTTTGTTAAGCGATCGATGGGCAGCTTTGATTACTATGCGACAGAGGTAACGGTGGGGGAGGAGATGCTCTCTTACTGTTTTAAAATTATATCTGGCAAGCTGGAGTGTTATTATAATCAGAGAGGACCTATGAGAAATAGGGAGCCTTATTATGATTTTAGGCTGTTGCCGGGCTATAAAACGCCGGATTGGGCAAAGGGTGCGGTGTTTTATCAAATTTTTGTGGATAGATTTTATAATGGTAATATGGAAAATGATCCTCTGGACAATGAATATGCATATATTGGAGAGGGGATCAGTCAGGTTAAGGATTGGATGAAATATCCCGCAGCTATGGGAGTTCGGGAGTTTTATGGCGGCGATTTGCAGGGAGTAATAGAAAAATTAGATTATCTGAAATCCTTGGGGGTTGATGTTATATACTTTAATCCCTTATTTGTGTCCCCATCCAATCATAAATATGATATACAGGACTATGATTATATCGATCCTCATATTGGAAGAATTGTGAAGGATGAGGGTGATCTGCTTGCGCCGGGCGATCGTGACAATGCACATGCTTCCCGGTATATTATGCGCGTGACAGACAAGGAGAATCTGGAAGCGAGCAATGAGCTGTTTCGGGAACTGGTGGAGGAAGCACACAAAAGAGACATGAAGGTGATTCTGGATGGTGTGTTTAATCACTGTGGTTCTTTTAATAAATGGCTGGACAGAGAGCGGATCTATGAGAATCAGGAAGGGTATGCAAAGGGGGCTTTTGTGTCAGCAGATAGCCCGTATCGGAGCTTTTTCCAGTTCAATGATCAGAACCGCTGGCCTTATAATACCAGCTATGATGGCTGGTGGGGACATGATACGCTTCCCAAGCTGAATTATGAGGAATCAGAGAGCTTGGTTCAGGATATTTTAAGAGTTGCTGCAAAATGGGTTTCTGCGCCATATTATGCAGACGGATGGCGGCTTGACGTGGCAGCAGATCTGGGACACAGCAGTGAGTATAACCATGATTTTTGGAAGAGATTTCGAGCTGCCGTTAAGGAGGCAAACCCAGAGGCAATTATTCTGGCAGAGCATTATGGAGATCCGTGGAGTTGGCTTCATAATAAAGAATGGGATACTGTGATGAACTATGATGCTTTTATGGAGCCTGTGACATGGTTTTTAACTGGCATGGAAAAGCACAGCGATGAATTTCGAGGAGATCTTCTGGGAAATTCAGAAAGCTTTTTTGCAGCGATGTCACATCATATGTCACGTTTTCCCACACCATCCTTGCAGGTGGCGATGAATGAGCTCTCCAACCATGATCATTCCAGATTTTTGACGCGGACGAACCGGCGCGTGGGAAGAGTGGCGGGGCTGGGACCAGAGGCAGCCAATCAGAATATCAATAAAGGCACTTTCCGCGAGGCAGTGGTGATTCAGATGACATGGCCGGGGGCACCTACTATCTACTATGGTGATGAGGCAGGGCTGTGTGGCTGGACGGACCCAGATAATCGCAGAAGCTATCCGTGGAAGCATGAAGATATGGAATTAATTGAATTTCACCGAGACATTATCCAGATCCACAAGGAAAACAGGGCGCTGATGTGCGGTTCCTACAAGGAACTGCTGGGAATGCATAAGGTGATCGCATATGGAAGATTTACATGGGATAGTCAGATAGCTGTTGTGATTAACAATAATTACGAGGAGATGGAGCTTGAGATTCCAGTCTGGGAGATTGGAGTAGAAAATGGTTCTATGATGGAGCAGCTCATTTTGACGACAGAGTCAGGGTATAATATTGGTAGGATGCTGTATTCTATTGATAACAGAGTACTTAGAGTGACACTTCCGCCGGTATCGGCTGCCGTTTATCGAAGGAAGTTCTGATAGAAATAAAGGAAAAGGAGAAGAAAAATGTATTGTTATAGAAATGTGACAGAGGATCTGATCTGGGTCGGCGCAAATGATAGAAGATTAAGCATGTTTGAAGGGGTTTATTCTGTGCCAGATGGAGTATCCTATAACTCTTATTTGTTGATGGATGAGAAGACCGTATTGTTTGATACGGTCGACAAATCAGTATCTGGCGTATTTTTTGAAAATCTGGAAGAGCTCTTGAAAGACAAAACACTTGATTATGTTGTGATCCATCATATGGAGCCAGATCATTCTGCGACTCTTCAGGAGTTGGTATTGCGCTATCCTCAAGTAAAAATAATCTGCAATACAAAGAGTGCTACAATGATGAAGCAGTTTTTTAGCTTTGATGTGGACAGCCATGCCATAATTGTAAAAGAAGGAGAGGAGATTTCCTTTGGCCGCCATGTACTTACCTTTGTGATGGCTCCTATGGTACATTGGCCGGAAGTTATGGTGTCCTATGATAAGACAGATAAAATTTTATTTGCGGCGGACGCATTTGGCTGTTTTGGTGCGCTGAATGGAGCAATTTTTGCAGATGAGGTTGATTTTGAGAGGGATTATCTGGATGAGGCAAGACGCTATTATACAAATATTGTAGGAAAATATGGCCCGCAGGTTCAGGCATTGCTCAAAAAGGCATCCGGGCTGGCTATTCAGATGATTTGTCCACTTCACGGCTTTGTTTGGAGAGAAAATATTGGCTTTTATCTGGAAAAGTATGATAGATGGAGCCGTTATGAGCCAGAAGAAGAAGGAGTTGTGATCGCCTATGCGACTATCTACGGCAATACTGGCAACGCGGCCGAGGTGCTTGCATGTAAGTTTCGCGCTCAGGGTGTTAAGACAGTTATGTTTGATGTCTCTGTGACAGCGCCATCAGAGATTATAGCTGAGGTATTCAAGATGAGTCATCTGGTGCTGGCTTCTCCTACTTACAATGCTGGAATTTTTGTCACAATGGAGGCATTTCTCCATGACCTTGCTGCACATAATATCCAAAATAGAACAGTTGCTGTGATAGAGAATGGATCATGGGCTCCGGTCAGTGGAAAATTAATAAAGGAAGTATTAAAGGGCTGCAAAAATATTATTTATATAGAACCTGTCTGCAGCATAAGCTCCTCAGTTAAGGAAGCACAATATCAGCAGATTTGTGCGATCGCTGACGAGATTGCAGGTAGCATTAAGAGAGAAGAAAAGACACAGGTATCCTCCGATCCAATGCTTAAGCTGCCATACGGCTTATATGTTCTCACCGCAAAGGAGGGGGAGAAGGATAATGGTTGCATTATTAATACAGCAATGCAGGCGACAGTTTCTCCTAATCAGATAACAGTTATTGTAAATAAACTAAACTATACGCATGATATGATTTGCAATACAGGGGTATTTAATCTATCTGTGCTCAGTGAGGAAGCACCGATGGAGGTATTTAAGCATTTTGGATTCCAGAGTGGCAGAGATGTAGACAAGCTGGCAGATTTTGAGGATGTAGCGCGCGCAGAAAATGGTATTTGTTATCTGACGTCCTATACAAATGCTATGATAGCGGCAAAAGTGGTAGAACGCAGAGATTGCGGTACCCATACGCTGTTTATAGCTGAGGTGACAGAGGCGAAGGTGCTCTCGGAGGTGCCAAGTATGACCTACCAGTATTATTTTGAGAACGTTAAGCCAAAGCCTATGGCACCAAGCCAAGAGGAACAGCCGAAAAAAGGATTTGTATGTAAGATTTGCGGCTATGTATATGAGGGAGACACTCTTCCTGAGGACTATGTCTGCCCTATTTGTAAACATGGAGCAAGTGATTTTGAGCCACTTGCATAGATAGCTGTAAAATAGGAAATGATGAAAGAAGATAAAAGAGAAGGAGGAAATGACAATGAAGTATGTTTGTGAAGTATGTGGATGGGAGTATGATGAGGAAGCAGGTTATCCTGAAGGCGGGATTGCGCCGGGAACAAAGTGGGAAGATGTGCCGGAGGATTTTGAATGTCCATTGTGCAGTGTCGGGAAAGACCAGTTTGCAGAAGCATAAAATAAATTATTTTTAAAGTTCGTCCAAAGTGTTTTCTATAGTTCCCTTTATTTTACTGCCTTTTCATGAAGTAGAATAAGGGGGACAGAGAAAACAGTGGACGGACTATTTTCTTTTAAAATCTACGAATATTTTTTGATAAATTCATCAACTGGTAAATACAAGTCATCATATCTTTCCCTTATCACATCATCTGTCCAATCCCACCATTTAATTTTGTTTAATTGTGAAATTTGCTCTGGCGAATATCTATATTTAATGATTCTTGCAGGCACTCCAACAACAATCGCATAATCTGGGACATTTTTTGTAATAACTGCACCCGCACCCGCGATAACTCCATTTCCGATATCTGCCCCATTTGTAATGATTACATTGTGTCCAAGCCATACATCATTGCCTATTTTGCTTCTTTTTGATTTTATTACTTCTTTATGTGGCTGTACACCTGCAAGACACCAAGGCCTACCATGAAATACTTTATAATCCATCTCTGAGCCTTCCTCTGTTTGCCCAGCATAAATAAGTGGATGTGTTGTTAAAAATCTTTTCTCATGATTAAAAACAACTTGAACACCATAAGCAAAACTACAAAATGAACCTATGCTTTCAATCATTGGATGATCCAAACAAATCGGACCATAGCTATATCGGCCTATCTTAGTATGATATTTTTCTATTTCTTTCATTACATCTAGTTCAGCGATCTGTTCTGGTGTAAAATAGAGTGATAAATCTTTTTTCAATTCTTTGTAAATATCAATATTTGTGGATGAAAGAAGCACGGCATAATCATCTTTATTTTTTATTTCTGTCATATAGGACAAAGGTTTAATTGTTGTATTGTAATGATACAAATGGTTATCTAAAATATATGTTTCCTGTATGCCATATGCAGAATTTAAAATATGTTTTACTTGTATACCAACATCACCAAATGGGAAAATAATAAATTGCTTATAACCTTTGTCTAACATTCCTTCAATAGAAGATCGAATAGCAGCAATGAGTTTTGTCATACCAGAATTTTCCATTATGTAGAGGCCTCCTTCAAAAAAGTGTACTTTTTTGTAAATAATTGTTTTTACACGACATTTGTAGTTTACCATGAAAAATATTAATTTTCAATATTTTTGTGACTCATTTTCGAGAAAGGTCCGCAGAGCCAGAGTGCTACTATCCTCCGTCACCCCGCTCCCGCTTAGTTCAAAACGTAGCGGACACTAAGCTCGT
>CAMUFS010000030.1 GCA_947088195.1 uncultured Clostridia bacterium | reverse complement strand
ACCACAGCCCTGTCTCTTTATCCTGAAATTTAGCGATGGACTGAAGCAGCTCTGTGGTAAGGCGGATCAATTCTTCTCTATCCTTGTGATCTTTCGGGAAGAAATCAAGCTCCTCTAAGATAGCAACCGGCACCCATCCAATCGAACGTCCCCAAAATTCTGGCGCACGGCCAGTCTCTTTATCTGCCCATGGCTGAACCTTCTTTGCATCCCATGCATGATACCACAAACCAGTCACCGGATCTTTGGTCTTTTTCTCCATCAAGAGTGCCTGGAAGGAACAGATGTCAAAATACTCTGGCTGATCGAATGTCGCCGCAAACTCAGCACTGATGGGACCTGCCATATATAAGCCATCCAGCCACATCTGCTCAGGATTATTCACTTTATGCCAAAAACCACCCTCATCATTTTTAGGGAAATCCTTAATAATTGGAAGAATCGTAAACAAGGCTTTCTTATAACGCTCGTCCCCAGATTTTCTGTAAAGCTCATAGAGCAGAACGCCCGGCTGCAGATCATCCAACTGTCCCCTATCATATTCTGTGATAGTTCCATCCTCTAAGATAATGGAATCCACCCACTCCTTAATGTAATTATAGTACTTTTCCTCCTGACAAATATCATAGGTCTTTTGCATACCAGAGAGAAACACACCCTGATGATAGTGGAATCTTCCCACCGGTGGAAGCTTTGGCGCCTCAAACTTTCTCATCAATGTGTCACATGCCATCCTCGCATAATCCAGTGCTGTGTGCTCCTTGTAAATTAAATCCTTCATCGTTATCCTCCTATTTGTTTTATTATTTATAATAATGAATATAGCTTCCTTCTATTGCTCTATTCAAAATACGGTTCAATATCTTCGTATTCTACCTTCCACATTCCATTCTTCGGAAAGCCCGGAAGATCCTCCTCGCAACCCTTATAGCCCGCAGTCATAATAGGGATTGCCAAAAGTAAGGCCCCATTCCCCGGTAAATAGAGCGGAAGATCCTTTCTCGATTTTTGAAGATTATTTCCACTTGCCACATAACTGTTCTTTAATGTTTCCTTCATTAACAGATCCACGGCAAGCTCTGGCTCTCCAAGTCTGACTGCTGTCATTGCCATAACAGCGAAATCCCATCCCCACAAGGAAGGATAATTCCAACATTCCTCCACTTTCTTAAGTGTTGCCTTCATTACATCCTTGTCAATTCGATCACTTGGAAGCAGACCAAATGCTCCCAGCATAGAAGGATGATCTATATGGAAATTCTCAAAAGTATCCTTACAATTTTCATGTGCCAGATACAGCCCATGATCCTGTGGAACATCTGCCATATTCTCACTCACGGCATCCCACATCGAATCATAGCTCTTATGAAGCCTCTTTGCCCACTCGACTGCAATCCGTAAAGTGAATCTCCAATACTCCACCTCAAACGCAGGATTTTTTGTCACCTCTGGTTTATGGCACTCCTGAACAGGAATCACCGGAGAAACCAGATCGTACTTCTTTGTCTCCTTATTATAGACAACGAGATCTACCATAAATTCCGCTGTCTTTTCTATTAAAATCCAATATTTATCCAGAAACTCCTCTGATTTATTCTGCTGATAAGCAAGCTCTAGCATATAGATAATATGTGGCTGTTGCCAAATTAAAAGAGGTGCCACTGCAGATGGGCAATCTATCCCCTGATAGGCGATCATCTTTGGCCAGCGCGCTCCCTTATAACCATTTCTCGCTGCATTTTCTTCTGCCTCTTTTATATGATCCACATACCATGGCAAGCTTCTCTCTAATAACTCTGTTCTCCTCCAAAGTGGTGTCCATGCACAGTGCCACAGATACATCTCCAAATGCATCTTGCCATACCAGCTATTGCAGGTAAGCCCGGTCTCCTGCGGTGGCATAGAGCCACAAGAATTGATGGCCGACAAATATTGTGATAGAATAATTCTGCGCTCAAGCTCAATGGCTCTCTCATCCTTACTCTCATTTAATTTAACAATACCACCTGTCTCCCAGAACCTCTTCCAATATGCTCTGCTGTGCGCAAGCGCCTCCTCTGCAGTCAGCATATTTTCTCCATCTGCCTTAAGAAAGGTGACAGCAAGAGAAAATCTTTCTGCATTAGGTCTGATAGTCAGACAGTGCTTTACTAGCTCTGCCTCCCCGCCATCAAAACGAACTATCACATAATATACATCCCTGTCCAGAGTCCGCTTAAGCTTAATATAGCCCTCGCCTTTCTCCAATAACTCCGTTGTGTGTGCATCCTCCTGATCCCAGTCTGATGCGCTGATAGAAGGAGAACCATAAGGAAACCAAAGCGCCACGGAAAGTTCTTTTGACAACGCCTTTGAAGTAAGTACAAAGCCCAAGGTATCCTTCTCACTATCACAAGCAGTCTGCACATGACAGACAACTCCATTATATACAAATTCACTGTGCAGTATTCCCTCATACAGCTTAAGCTCCTGCAAAACCTTGGACAACTTGTCTGGCTCCATCTCCTTTCCTTCCCACAAAAGCCCAATCCTAGCCAGATTCAGCCTGTGTGGATTTACGCGCAGCCAATCGTAGATCTCTTCATTGCCCGGCTGCTTTTTTTTGGGATAAGAAACCGTTCGCCCATTATAATCATACTCTGTCATCACCACATCAGAAAGTGTATACTCATATTGTTCGTCACTTACTGGCTTTGTATGCCATCCCCACTGACTCTGCGTACATAACGGCAACACCTCACTGTATTCTTTATAAAAAGTTTGCATACCCGTCACATCCGCTGTAAAACCAAGCTCCCCGTTTCCTACGGTAAGCGGTGAATCCAAATCAATCTGTGTAAGAATCGGATGATGCTTTGACACCAACTCATATCGGTCAATCGCCATACTATGTTCTCCTTTACTAATTACAGTTTTTTTGTCCTACAAAACAAGATATCACTGAAAAATTTCTCTCAGCCCTTGAGAGAGCTCTTTCTTTGTAAATTATACCATACCTATTTTATTTTTTCAACGAAACTTCCTTATTTTATCACGGTTTTCGGACTTTAATTTCCATTGCATTTTTATGCAGAATAAGGTAAACTACAGATAGAAACAGAACAGACATATGCTTAGAAAGGAAAAAATAAGAATGGCAGACAAGACAAAAAAAATCCTTTTTCAAGATAACTTTTCCAAATTCCCCATCGGTGAATTTCCCTATGACCCCGATCATTCCGCCACCGGAGAATACCATTTTGTAACAGAACCGGGCTATGCCGGAGACTGGGTCAATCAAGTGTGCAACTATACTTACAACGGTTCTGGGCCAAGCTGGATCATCACAGAGCACAATGGAACCCACTATATGGAACAAATGCGAATTGAAAAAAACAAACCACATCGCACCTTTCCTACATTGCAGACAGGAAGCTGCCTATGGTTTGATTATACCGTTAGTGTCAAGCTCAAAAGGCTCTCCACAAAAGGCTGTGCAGGGCTCGCCTTCTGTATGCAGAACAGCCTAAACACCCTTGCTTTTATATTAGAAGATCAACGAGCAAAACTGGTCTACCGCCACAAAGAACACGTAAGTACCCTATGCGAAGCCGCATTTCTCCATAACTGTGACACCCTTTATGCACTCTCTGTGTCTGTGAAAGGAGAAATTGTCACATGCTCCATAGATGGACGCCAGCTTCTTCACACACAGACTCCTCTTGCTACACTTGGAGGAAAAATCGGCATCACCGCAGACTGCCCGACTCAATTTACAGATGTGCTTGTAGAAACAGAATCCGAAACCTACCAAACCATTCTCACAAGACATGCAGAAAAAGAAAAACAAAAAACAGATTTACAGACACATTATCCTTCCATGAAGCTATGGAAAAAAATAGACTTAAAAAACTTTGGCACCAGCCGCCAGATCCGTTTTGGGCACCTAACTGGGACAAAAGAGTGGTATATTGTCTTAGCACAGGCACAAAAACGTGTCCACCGTGATGCCTACGCACATATTAGCTGTCTGACAGCGATCGATCTGGACGGAAACATTCTGTGGCAAAAAGGAGAACCTTCCAGCCAAAGTGCTGTACTTGGAAAAATATCTGCGGATATGCCATTTCAAGTTTATGACATCAATCACGATGGCAAGGATGAAGTTATCTGGGGCTGCAACTTCGAGATCCAAATCCTTGACGGTGCCACAGGGGAGATTATCAAAAGTGCCAAAACGCCTCTGTCCGATGATGAGGATTGCACCCTGATTGGCATCCCCTATCAAACCTATGCCTTCGACCGCATTAACCCCGATGGCATACGCATTGCCAACTTCTCTGGCAACGCACATCCCTCTGACATTTTGATCAAAGACCGCTATTGCAGAGTTTATGCATTAAACTCTGATCTCGAAGTCATGTGGAAATACAAAAGTCAAAAAAATACCGGACATTTTCCCCTTGCTCTCGACATCAATGGTGATGGCTTTGACGAACTGTTATGCGGCTATACCCTGTTAGATCATCTTGGAAAACCAATCTGGACTCTCCCTATCGAAATCGACCACACTGATGAGATTGTTGCTGGCAAATGGATAGAGGGAAGCGATAAGGGATACTTTGCCTGTGTATCAGGAACACAGGGATTCTTTCTGGCAGACTTTCAGGGGAACATTGTGATGCATGATTATATTGGACATGCACAGAGAGTGAGTGTGGGAAATTATTGCTCAGATATGCCGGGCTTTCAGATTATTGTCAGCAATTTCTGGGGACACCAGGGAATTTTATATCTGTATGATGCCAAGGGAAACCCTATCTGGGAGATGGAAAATGAGACTAATGGTAATATTTTAGCTCCCGTCAACTGGAAAGGCGATGGTTCCGATCTTATTCTTCTCAATGCAGATAGAACACGAGGTGGACTAATTGATGGCAATGGAAATCAGGCAGTTGCCTTCCCTGATGACGGACATCCCACTATGTGCTGCGAGGCGATCGATCTGTGTGGTGATGCCAGAGACGAACTGGTAGTGTGGGACTATCACAATATGTATATCTATACCCAGTCAGATGGTGTATTAGAAAACTGTTATCAACCAGTAAAATATCCTATTTACAATGCGTCAAACTATAGAGGAGAATATTCCTTCCCAGATAAAAGCTATGTAACCTTTCAAGAAAATCCTTATCACTTCCTTTAGGTGCCCGTGCGCAATCGAGTAGGGAAGTCTTTATCTCCCTACTCGCCGCGCGACCTGTGCGTCACGTTAGTGACTATTTCCTCTGCACAGGTCTGTACAATCGAGTAGGGGATGCTTTTCTCACCTACTCGCGCGCTGGGCACCTGTCAGTGTTAGCTGACATACTTCCTTTAGGTGCCCGTGCGCATAAAAATGAGTAGGGAAAAATTTTCCCTACTCAATATGTTCATACTTATGTTTAACCCTTAACAGCTCCAACCATCATACCTTTTACAAAGTATTTCTGCAAGAATGGATACAATGCAAGAATCGGAACAGTAGAAACAATAATTGTCGCGTGCTTAATTGTCTCAGATATCATCTCTGTATCTTCACCGACACCCATATCGGTCATATCATTGATAATTAAGATCTGGCGCAAAACCAACTGCAATGGCTCCTTCATCTTATCTTCCAGATAAATCATAGCATTGAACCATGAGTTCCAGTGAGCAACACCATAGTAAAGCACTAATACTGCCACGGTAGCTTTGGTCAGAGGAAGCATAATCTTAAACAGAATTGTAAAATGATTTGCTCCGTCAAGTCTTGCCGACTCCTCCATCGACGCATCAATGGCCGCCATACCAGTTCTCATAATAATCAGGTTAAAGGTACTGATCGCGCCCGGCAGAATCAAGGACAAACGATTGTCGTACAAGCCCAGACTTTGAATATTCAAGAATCCCGGTATCATACCACCTGAAAAATACATGGTAAACATTATCATCATCAAAATAATTGACTGGCCGGGAATATTCTTACGAGAAAGGAAATATGCACCCAACACTGTCATAATAATATTTAACACTGTACCTATTACCACGTAGAAAATTGTATTTCCATATCCGATCCAAATACTATCATTCTGAAAAACATTCTTATATGCTGCCAAACTAAATCCCATTGGCTTAAAAAGTGCACCTGAATGTGACATAAGCAGTGTAGAACGGCTAAAAGAAGCACATACTACATACCAGAACGGATATAAACACACAATCATCAGAAGGGTCAGAAAGGTGACATTAAATACATTAAAAATCTCCTCGCCCCTGCTTCTTTTAATCTTATTTGAGTTTTTAACTTTTGCCATCTCTTCTTCGCCTCCTTACCACAAACTGGTCTCGCTGACTCTTTTACTAATCTGGTTTGCACCAATTACCAGAATAAAATTGACAACGGAGTTGAATAAGCCTACGGCTGCTGAGAACGAATACTGCCTGTTGACCATACCCATTCGATATACATATGTAGAAATAACATCTGCTCTCTCATAGATACCTTCATTATATAACAAGATAATCTTCTCATGGCCGATACTCATAATCTGGCCCATACGCATTATCAACATAATGATAATCGTAGGCATAATGCTTGGAATAGTAATATGAACCGTCTGTTTCCAGCGCCCAGCGCCGTCCACTCTCGCCGCTTCATATAATTCCATATCAATACCGGTCAATGCCGCCAGATATACAATAGAGCCCCAGCCCACGCCTTGCCATATGTTGGTGATTACATAGATAGGGGTAAAATAAGAGGAACGGCTCAAAAGGTTTTTGCCGTCATACCCAAACAGATTCACCATCATATCATTTACAAGACCACCCTCTTTTACAAACTCACGGATCATGGCACACAATACGACCATAGATACAAAGTGTGGCATATAAGTGATTGTCTGTGTAATACGTGAAAATAATTTGCTTCTCAGCTCATTTACCAGCAATGCCAAAATAATAGGTGCTGGGAAACCAATCACCAATGTAACAATACTAATCTCCAACGTATTGCGCAATAATCTTCCAAAATAGATACCAGTAAAGAAATCCTTAAAATGCTGCAGACCTACCCACTCACTGCCCGCAATACCTCTTCTTGGGCTATAGTCCTGAAATGCAATGATCAAACCATACATTGGTTTGTAATGGAAAACAAGGTAATAAATGACAACTGGAAGAATTAACAGATATAATTCCTTGTTTCTCCATATCCTTCGTTTCAGAAGCTCACTGTTTGACATAACAGGTCCCGTCGCCGCTGTCGAAACATTCTGCTTTGCTTTTGCCATATGCGGTCACGCCTCCTTGTAAATGTATTATATAGTTTGTTGCTTTTTCCGTAAGCAAACCTGCCGCAGGAAACCTGCGGCAGGCTCACTCACAGATTTATATACCCCTAAAATTAACGAGCATTATATCTCTCAAGAGCTGCCTGATAGATACTGATCATCTCATCCATACCTAAGGACTTCAGCGTCTGGATATAAGTATCCCACTCTGCCTGAACATCAGCCTCACCAGTGATAAACTTTGTTCTCTGCTCTGAAATATAAGTATCCACCT
Organism: uncultured Clostridia bacterium; assembly: GCA_947088195.1. GTDB lineage: Bacteria > Bacillota > Clostridia > Lachnospirales > Lachnospiraceae > RGIG8607. Next base: position 8,410 of record CAMUFS010000030.1, on the reverse strand, counting down.
GACCATTTAATACAGAGTATCTCTTGGACTCTTCCTCTGTCAATGTAATCGGAGGAATCAAAGTCTTCTGGCTGTCACTCTCATCATTCCAAAGAGCCAATGCTTCCTTCTGCTGCTCTGTCTCATAGTACTGAATAATATAGTTCGGGTCCTGAACAAATGCACCAGACATGTTTCCACGTCCCCAGTGTGCCATAGCAACTGCCACGGACAATCCATTTGGATTCTTCATAACTTCATCTGTATAAGTAGGCACATCATTAACCATAGTGAAGGATACGCCTTCCTCACCAAAGTTGATCATTCTATGACCATTCTGGCTATAGCAGTAATTTAAGAACTTAGCTGCTAACTCTGGTACCTTACAATCCTCTGTGATAACTGCGGAAGCCTTAGAGGTTATAGCATAGTCGTAAGAAGCGCCACCGTACATAACGGTATCTCCTTCATTTAATACAGGGAAGTTTGCTGCACGCACATCAAAATCTTCTCCATACGTTGCTGGGTCAGCCTTAGCTGTGGTCAGATAAGTTCCCAGATATCCACCGCCTGCACCATAGGTAGCTGCGCTGACACCTGTCAACATCTGAGTATCCATTGTACTTCTTCCGATCTTAGTCATAACCTCGGAATCCAGAAGTCCAGCGTTCATCCACTCGTTCATCTGCATAACCCACTGCTTATAGCCTTCTTCCATATAACCATTCTTTACTTCACCTGTCTTGTCATCTACCATCATACCAGAACGGATGCTGTATGCGTTCATGCCGAAGTTCATCAGATAATTCTGATCCTGGAATGCCAAAGGCTTCTCAACACCAGACTCCTTCAAAGCAGTTAAAGCTGCTGTCCAATCTGCGATTGTCTCAAGCTTGCCCTCATAGCCAGCCTTCTTTAACAAATCTGCACGGTACAAAGGACCGGATGTACACTGTAAGTACTTATCACCACGAATAAATGGGAAGCAATAATAGCTACCATCATCGTTCTTAACCTCGCGGTCAACAACAGGATTATCCTGCAAATACTGCCATAAATCTGCTGCTGCACCATATTCGCTGATATACTCATCCAAAATTGTGAGCACACCTTCCTTTGCTGCTGCAGAAGGTCCTCCTGTATAGGAATTTGTCCACTCCCACTCAATAATATCTGGCAATGTACCAGAAGCGATCAAAACACCGAACTCCTCTGTCTCAGAACCCTGTGTTGGGTGAATAAACTCTACTTTAATGCCAGTCTGCTCTGACCAAAGTCTCGCCCACTCTGTCTCATTACAGGTTGGTGAGTTTTTTGATACATTAGATGGAAGTGGAAGCCAATATCTCAATGTCTGTGTTGCTTCACTGGAAGCTACCGGATAAGTCAGATAATTGCTTCTAGGAACGGTAAGTCCATCTTCTGTCTTTGCGTCCAGAAGCTCCCAAGGAGCATCTGAGCCTGCCTGCGTTGTATTATTATCCGCTGCTGCTGTTGTGGAGCCACCAGAGCTCGCTGTTGTAGATGCGGGTGTAGTAGTCTGTGTATTATTATTTCCGCCACAACCACTTAATACAGTAGTAGCAATCACAGAAGGTATCAACAATGTAGTTACAAGCTTTTTCGTTTTTCTCATTAATAAATCCTCCTCCTAAAAAGATTTAGTGATTTTTATCAACAACTCGCGTTGCTGATATGGTTTTATTATACATATTTCACTAACTTTTGGAAGAGACACTTTCTATTGCGCGATAAGACAAAAATTTTCACTAAAGAAAAACGTTGATTTTTAGGCATTTTAACCATACTATAAATGGTGCTCACGCCATTGTCCGGGCGTACAGTTCTCGACCTGCTTAAAAATTCTTGTAAAGGTCCTCACACTTCCAAATCCTACTTTTTCAGCAATATCACCAAGGCTTTCACTGCTTTGACACATTAGCTTTTTCGCTGCCTCCAGACGAACCTCCGAAACTACCACAGGAATCTTTTCTCCCACAGTTTCACGGAATATGCGGGACATCATAACAGGAGGTAGAGAAAAATGCTCCGCTATTGCTGTGACACTTAGATTTGTATCATAATAATGCTTTTTTATATAATCCTGTATCTGCCCACAAAGTGTCTCCTTATCCTCCGTGCTGGGCCGCTTATTCAAATACTCACAGGTTTCTTTTAAAATTTCCTCAAATGTCTCTTTCATCTGCGTTAATCCATGACAGGCAGCAAGGCGTTTTGCTGGCCTTAGCTCTCTGGAAAATTGCTCATCCTCCTGCCTCTCATCCAATGTTTTCAAAACAGTAGCCAAAAGATCGTACATCAGGCAGCGCAGCTTGTCCTGAGATCCAATCATATGATTTTTGATATTCTCCTCCACCACATGAAGATACGCAGATTTTGCACCTTCAAAATTACTTGACTGTATATGGCGCATCAGCTCCTGCTCCACCTCTATTGGATAATAGTAGCCTATATTTGACAATTCTATAATATTCTCATAATATGACATATCATCAAGACCATACAATCGCTTGTATTCCATGGCTTGAAGAGCCTCCTGATAGGCCGCCGCCAGCTCTGTCTTGCCCTTGTGAATATTGCTGACACTGACCGAATATCCCATATTAAAATATTGATTGACAAATTCCTGCCCACGTGCCATTGTCTTATCCAAAAGCCCTTTTCTATCTGCTTCATTCTCCGGCAAATTAACCACCAAAGCCATCAGATCAGAAACACAGGTCTGATAAGATACACAAGAATACTCCTCCAATATCTCATGATATACATTTCCCAAGATAAACTGTGCCTTATCAAGCTCCATGCCTTCCTCGCGCTCCTCGTCATAGCTCTCAACATAAAAAAGCATTACGGCAAAAATATCAGAGATAAAAGTAATATCATAAAACTGCTCCAGATGTTCCTTGGAGAGATGTACATCATTTCCAGACAATATCTTTGCGAAATATTCTGCCCGAAACAGCTTATTCTGACGCCTTAATGTCAGATTTACATTCTTATTCTCTTTCTGGACAGCAGATACCTTCTCTTTTACCATGGCAAATTCATTCTTATATTTTACAGACACCCACTCTTCTGGCTCTAACACATCAAGCAGCTCCTGAAGGGGTTTATAATTACTTTTCGCATACACAATCACCAGAGCTACACTGAACAATATGGTGATAAAAAAGGTGATTGCATAGATATTTTGAGAATTTCTCATACTTTCCATATAAATATTGCCAGAAGAAATCAGACAAACCTCAGAAAGCTTGCCCTGCATATAAGAAAGCGAAACATGATCCCCATTTAAAAGCTCTATCTTACTCAAGCGCTGTTCAACAGCACTCTGCACTCTGTATTTATCTTCATCCTCAATCAGCATCTCACCGATATCTATCAGCACGACTTCTTCCTCTTGCCCAATTAGCGCCGCTGAATAAATATCTTCCTTCTGATGGCTGGAAAGCATCTTCTTTAAATCTTCTTCTTTATATAGAAAAAATACATTAATCCTCTGAAAACCAGTCTGACCGGACTGCACTGTCCTTGCATAAATCATTCCCTGTTTATCATCGGATGCCGTTTTCTTCATCGAAAGGGCAGGGTACTCCTTATTAAGCAGTGTCCTCCACTCCTCCTTGGTAACACCCAATTCTTCCTTAAATACCTCCCAATATTGGCTGGCATCACTGACATTATCAGAAGATACCACATAATTCCCATCCTCAAAGTAAAGAATGATCTTGGAACATCCATTGCTTAAATCTTGAAAACGGCGCACTTCATTACACAGCATATAATGCCGATAAGAAAGTGACTTATATTGTTCTGCACTTGCCCTACACAAAAAGCTGTAATGCGAGCTTGTCAAAATTTTTGCGCGAATCCTCTCTAACTGCAATATATTATCATAAAGACGCTCTGACAACTGCTGTAAAACCTGCTGATTCATATGGCTTTGCCGCTCTTCCATTACACGCCAGCTTCGAACATGTGTAAAAATATTGCAGGCAATCATAATTACAATAACACTTATATATGATATAATCCATTTCCAGAATATACTTTTTTTTCCAAATTGACGCATACGGCATCTCTCCCGTCATTGACAGACAAAAGTTTCTGTCTGTGGAATGGTCAAAAATTTTTGTCTGTTTTCATTATAACAACCAAAAAAGCGTTCGTCAATGTTGTTTCTGTTATCTTTAAAATAAAACATACAATTTTTCATATGATGGTATCAAAAATTGTATTGTTTATTTGACCCTCGCGGCATTCGCCAAATATCTGCTTCGCAGCCGCTTGGCTCATTGCTCGCGGGAATAAATTGATTATATAGATAGGTTTTTGCCATTTTCACTGACAAGACAGTTAGACTTGTATATTTTTATTTTTGTGCTATACTGAATGATAACAGCTTTGTGACAATTTTATTTACCAAAAGGAGAACTCCCATGGATTCGAGGAATTTAACTCTACTTACGGACCTGTATGAGCTGACTATGATGCAGGGCTACTACAAAAATGATACCAATGACATAGTTGTATTTGACGCTTTTTACCGCCAGAATCCTTCCGGCAGTGGTTATGCAATCACAGCAGGCTTGGAGCAGGTGATTGACTACGTGAAAAATCTTCATTTTAGCAGAGAAGATATTGTATATTTAAGAAGCCTTCATCTGTTTGATGAAGATTTTCTGGATTATCTAAGCCGTTTTCATTTCTCAGGAGATATCTACGCCATTCCAGAAGGAACCGTGGTATTTCCAAGAGAACCTCTCGTTAAAGTAATTGCTCCTGCCATGGAAGCACAGCTTGTGGAGACAGCAATCCTCAATATTATCAACCATCAAAGCCTGATTGCCACCAAGGCATCCCGTGTTGTCTACGCCGCACAGGGAGACGGCATTATGGAATTTGGCCTTCGCCGTGCACAGGGACCAGATGCTGGCACATGGGGGGCACGAGCTGCCATGATCGGAGGCTGTATTGGCACATCCAATGTTCTCTGCGGCCAGCTCTTTGATGTTCCAGTAAAAGGGACACATGCCCATAGCTGGATTATGAGTTTTCCAGATGAATATACAGCATTTAAAAAGTATTCCCAGCTATATCCCAATGCATGTATCTTGTTGGCTGATACCTATGATACACTAAATTCTGGTGTCCCCAATGCCATCCGCGTGTTTACAGAGATGCGGGAGTCTGGAATCCCACTTACTTTCTATGGAATCCGTCTGGACAGCGGCGACCTCGCTTATCTCTCAAAAGAGGCTAGAAGAATGTTAGATGCGGCAGGCTTCCCGGACGCTGTGATCTCTGCCTCCAGTGACCTTGATGAATACTTAATTGACAGCTTAAAAACACAAGGAGCTGCCATCACTTCTTGGGGCGTTGGCACCAATTTAATCACATCAAAGGATTGCCCTGCCTTTGGAGGAGTCTATAAATTGGCGGCTGTCAAGGACAAAAAAACAGGAAAATTTATCCCTAAGATCAAGCTTTCCGAAAATACTACAAAAATTACCAATCCGGGTAATAAAACCGTATTTCGTATTTATGATAAAGAAAATGGCAAGCTGAAAGCAGATCTCATCGCTCTTGTCGGGGAGAGCTATGATACGAAAAATTCTCTGTTGATCTTTGATCCAATCGAGACCTGGAAGAAGACTCTTCTCAAGCCAGATACCTACACTATGCGTGAGCTGATGATTCCTGTATTCCAGAATGGGGCTTGTGTCTATGAATCCCCCAAGGTAATGGACATCCGCAGCTACTGTCAGAGAGAGCTGGATACCCTCTGGGACGAGACACGGCGGCTAGTCAACCCACACAAAGTACATGTGGATCTATCCAATGAATTGTATCAGATTAAAAAACAGCTCCTCGATTCCTTTCACACTACATTAAGATAGGAGAATTTTCTTGCTTATCACCAATCAATTAGATGCCTCACAGGTTGCAGAGATTGCCAGCCTTGAGGCACTCTGCAAAAAAACGGAACATCTAAAGGGAAGCATCTTTCTGTCTAGCGAGTTAAACTTTGATCCCAAGCTTCCCTGTTTTTATCTGCTCTATCATCCCAAACATCCTTCTATGCTTATCGCTTTTCTCTCTATCTTTGCCCCTCTGCCCACAGAAGCAGAGATCTATGCTTACACTGCGCCCAAATACCGCCGCAAAGGTTGTTTTCGCACACTTCTTAAACGGGCGCTCCTTGTTCTAAGAAAATATAAGCTTCGCGATCTTTTATTTGTATATGAACCAAATGCCAGATGCTTTGCCCCTATATTAAAGCACTTAGACGCCGTATACCAATATTCTGAATACCTTATGACCTTATATCAGCCCTGCTCCAACAGCACAAGTCTGCCTAAAGGGCTTGCCTTAATTTCTGCCTCCAAAAAAGAACTCAAAAAATTAGCCAGACTTCACGCTGCTGCCTATCATCTCGAAAAAAAGGCTTCTCTAACGCTTCTTTCTGATATATTTGAATCGGAACATACTTATGCTAGAAAGCTTACGCTTGGCAGGCAAAGCCTTCTTGCTGGCATATGTTTTTTTACCGTTGGAGAAAAAGAATTATCTATATTCAGCATTGCCATACATCCATCACATCAAAAAAAAGGATACGCTCTTGCCATGCTAAGCACTCTGTTTAAAGAGTTTAGCATAACCCACCCAAATCTTCCCATCACATTGCAGGTCAATAGCAGAAATATACCAGCTTATATGCTCTATCAAAAATTAGGTTTTCAGATCACATCACAGGTGGACTACTCCTATGCAGACAGAGAACAGCTTCTAAAAAATCTTACACCCAAGGTATAAAAGAAATCACCGATATACAGGGAATTTTATTTCCTTCTGTCTTGACAATCTGCCAGATAATGGGCTATGATAATAGATACGCAAGGCGGACAAAACGTTATCTTTATCACCGCCTATATTTGGGAGGATTATTGTGTCTACTTATCAGAATGAAATACAAAAACGCAGAACATTTGCCATCATCTCTCATCCCGATGCCGGCAAAACTACTCTGACAGAAAAATTCCTACTCTATGGAGGAGCCATCAATCTTGCCGGCTCCGTCAAAGGCAAGGCAACAGCAAGACATGCTGTATCAGACTGGATGGAAATTGAAAAAGAGCGCGGTATCTCTGTTACTTCCTCTGTTCTTCAATTTAATTATAAGAATTATTGTATCAATATATTAGACACGCCGGGACATCAGGATTTCTCGGAGGACACCTACCGCACCCTTATGGCGGCTGACTCGGCGGTTATGGTGATCGATGGCTCCAAAGGTGTGGAAGCACAGACCAGAAAATTATTTAAAGTATGTGTGATGCGGCATATCCCTATCTTTACCTTTATTAATAAGATGGACCGCGATGCAAATGATACCTTTGATCTTCTTGATGAGATCGAGAAAGAACTTGGCATTGCAACCTGCCCTATTAATTGGCCCATTGGCTCAGGAAAAAATTTTAAGGGAGTTTATGACAGAAACACGCAACAGATCCTGTTATTTTCTGACACAGATAAGGGAACCAAGGAAGGAACGGAGCTTTCTGTCTCCATTAACGATCCCTCTCTCACCGATTATATTGGCGAGGATGCTTATCATACTTTGATGGAAGAGGTCGAGCTGCTCGATGGCGCAAGTGCAGAATTTGACCTTGATCTGGTCAGCAAAGGAGAACTTTCTCCTGTATTTTTTGGATCTGCACTGACAAATTTTGGCGTGGAGACATTTCTCTCTCATTTTCTACAGATGACCTCCTCCCCGCTTCCCCGCAATTCCAGTGCAGGGTTTATCGATCCATTTCAAGATTATTTTTCTGCCTTTGTATTTAAGATTCAGGCGAATATGAACAAAGCACACCGTGACAGAATTGCTTTTATGCGCATCTGCTCAGGAAAATTTGATTCAGATATGGAAGTTTTTCATGTACAGGGAAATAAAAAAATGCGTCTGTCCCAGCCTCAGCAGCTTATGGCGCAGGAGCGCAAAGTAATTGAGGAAGCATATGCTGGCGATATTATTGGTGTCTTTGATCCGGGTATTTTTTCCATCGGTGACACCATTGTGTCCCCTTCCCAGAAATTTGAGTTTGAGGGAATCCCTACCTTTGCGCCAGAACATTTTGCTAGGGTGCGTCAGATGGACACTATGAAACGCAAACAATTTATCAAAGGCATCACGCAGATTGCGCAGGAAGGTGCCATCCAGATCTTTCAGGAATTTAATACTGGCATGGAAGAGATTATTGTGGGTGTTGTCGGTGTCCTGCAATTTGAGGTATTGAAATACCGTCTGGAAAATGAATATAATGTGGACATTCGTCTTGAACAACTTCCTTATGAATATATTCGCTGGATCGAAAATACAGATCTGGATCTGGATTCCCTAAGCGGA